>NZ_LQXW01000010.1:0-129235 GCF_001586765.1 Pseudomonas sp. ABFPK
GCAGCAGCCCGGCCAGCAGTGCCTGGTCGCGCATCAGCAAGGCACGGTAGGGCGGGCTGTCAGGGTCCTGCAGCCATTTCAGCCAGAGCAGTTCGCTGGTGCCGGAAGCGGGAACATGCGGTTCAAGGCGGGGGACGACAGCTTCCGTAACCCCACCGCCCAGGCACAGGGCCATGGTCTTGGCGTAGGCCACCCCGGACTCACGATCATTACCGTCGTAGTCGTACGCCTCGGCCACCTTGAACATGGGCGTATCGAACAAGGCAACGTACGCCTGCGCGTCCTTGTCGATGTAACGCTGAAACTCACGTTCCTGCTGCTCATATTCAGTCTGGAACGCGGCCCGCTGCGGTTCGTGGTAGCGCTCTTCAAGCCGCTCGTCACTCTCCTGCTGCGCACGCTCGACCAACAGCTGCCGCTCGACTGCCGGGTCGGTGAACACCGGCGGCCCATCACCCGTCATCGGTTCCAGCGACGGCACCTTCTGCGCCGCCCATTCCCTGTGCGTGGCGCGAATGATCTGCAGGATCTGCGAGGTCTGCAGCTGATAGGCGCGCATCGGGTCTTCACGCCAGGCCTGACGCTTCACTACCCAGTTCAGGCGCTGATGGTTGTACTCCTGAATCAGCCCGACAGTGTCGTCGAGCACCACTGCCAGCACGCCGTTTTCCAGCTGGTGCCGGTTGATCGCATTGACCAGATACCCTCGCAGGGCGAACCGGCGCAACCAGCGGCTGTGGAAGCCATGCGCACTGTCGAAGGGGGCACAGCCATGCTGGGCGTACTCGAACACCTGCTGGTCGACCCCAAGCTTATCGGGCGTCATGGCGATGCCCAGCAGTTCGGGATTGTTGCGCGCCTGAATCAGGTCCAGGCCCTCGAAGCGATGCGCAGGCGACGCGCCGCTCTTGTAGGCGTTCAGCACGCTCACCGGCCAGGCGTCACTGGAGAAGGCCAGCCAGGCGCTGGTGTACCTGTCGGTATCGAGGTTGAGAAAGGCCGAAGGAATGTCGTGATCTGCGTTCACGCATTTTTCGGGCAGCGGCGAAGGCGGGCCATCTGGCGGCTCGTAAGGGTTGAAGCGGCGCAGATGACCTTGCTCGCTGACGGCATAGGCATGCCAGACCTGCTGGTCGAGCAGCACATACAGGAAGCCCCTGCGCAAGGTGCGCAAGCCGATCTTCGCCGTGATATGCCGGTTATCCGCCACGGTGGAAACACACTCGGGGCGGGTATCGGGCACCAGGGCGCGGCGCAGCGGCAGGATCGGCAGGCCCTGGCGCTCGCAGAACATGCACTGGTCGTGCGGCAGCCCGGCTTCGGCAATCGCGAGGGCAATACGTTGGCTGATGGTCATGAGCGATCCTCGTGTTGGACAGGTCCTTGTCGACCTCTGAACACTAACGGGGAATCGCTTTCTAGAGAGGCATTGGGCTTCCTAAAAGCTTGTAGGAAACGTCTCTGAATAATGGTTTAGCTCTATATGGGGCCATGATCGGTACCCCGGCCTTTTGCGCCACCTGTCGAACCCAAGGCACTGCTGCTGGCCGTTTTCCGTCCGATCTGTATGCGCGATCAATGCGCAAACCCAGGAGAACTTCCATGGCAAACGATCAGAATGACCCCGGCCTCGAGCAAACCGAATCCCAGCCCGGCAGCGGTGACGGAGAGATCCCGCTACCTTCGGATGACGAAGGCCCGATCGAGGAGGAGATGGAGGACG
This sequence comes from Pseudomonas sp. ABFPK, assembly GCF_001586765.1. Classification (NCBI taxonomy): domain Bacteria; kingdom Pseudomonadati; phylum Pseudomonadota; class Gammaproteobacteria; order Pseudomonadales; family Pseudomonadaceae; genus Pseudomonas; species Pseudomonas sp. ABFPK. The sequence continues at coordinate 1,724 of NZ_LQXW01000010.1, forward strand.
TGCAGGCCAACAATTCGGTTTCTGCCGAGCACCCGCAGCCTCGCTGACGGAATTGCCCGGAACGAATGCGGTTCACACCTTTTCTTGCGAGGTATGCAGCGATGAGCCCCGATCCGAATGCACAAGGCGGCACGAACCTGGACGTGCCCACTTCACCTGACCTGGCCGTTGACCCCGACCGCCCGACCATACCCGACCCTGACGACGACCCGCTCATGAACGAAGAAGAGGGTGGTGATTGGCAGGAGGAAGACAGCTTGGCTGATGACGGCAGGCAGAGCGTGGAGCAGCCTGCGGTAGACCTGGATCAGCGCAGGGAGTGACCATTGATAGGGCGGGGCCCTGTGGGAGCGGGTTTACCCGCGAAAAATCCGACACAGTGCATGGCACCGGCTGCGCCGGTGTTCGCGGGTGAACCCGCTCCCACAGGTACTGCGGCTGCCTTGAAGGTTGTGGTAATCCTGTAGGAGCGGGCATGCCCGCGAAGAATCCAACGCAGTGCATGGCACCGGCTACGCCGGTGTTCGCGGGTGAACCCGCTCCCACAGGTACTGCATCTGCCTTGAAGGCTGTAGTGATCCTGTAGGAGCTGGCTTGCCTGCGATGGGCTGCGCAGCAGCCCCGATGGACACAGCCCTGGCATGCGCGCCGGTGTATCACCCCCGTCGCAACGCAGCCGCCAGCCCCACTGTCAGGATCACGGCACAAAGCATTGCCAGGCTGATGGCAATTGCGACACCCCAGGCATCGAGCAGCCCCGCCAATACCAGATAAAACGCAATCACCCCCACCGCCCCGATCGCATTGCCCCGCACCATCGCCGCCATTCCGGCACGGCCAGTCTGCACATGGGCGAACACCACCAGCGGCCAGGCAATCACCGGGATCGGCGCCAGCATCCCGCTGGTCGCCGGGCCCAGCCAATTGGCCAGGCTTGTGGTGACCATCAGCAACGAAGTTGCAGACACCATGCGCAGAGGGATTTCCCAAAATCGATGCCGGGGCCGGACCAGGGTGTCCGGCCTGGGCTCGCGGCCGCTGGCGCGTATCAGCACGCCGATCAGCACCAGCGCCACGGCAATCGACAGGTACAGGTTGCCCCCGTGGGTAAACGCGTAGGCCGCGACGCCATAGAACAGCATCGCCAGCAATACTGCCCAGCCGATGCCGAGCCTGCGTGTGGCGAACAGGTAGAAGGTGTACGTGGCCTGCACCGCCGCCAGGCCGCCCAGCGCGCCGGGCACCGCACCCAGGGCAAAGGCCGTGCCCTGCTCCAGGCACAGGAAGGTCATTACCAAGGCCGAAGTGATCGGCAGGCCGGACAGCAACCCACCGAGCAGGCCGCCCCAGCGACGCGAGGCGAGGGAGATGGCCCACATAAGGAGCGGGGTGACGATCAGCTTGAGGTAGAACAGGGTCATCGCAGGGCTATCCAGATGTGCGGAAGGTGCGCCCGCCGTAGGCATTGGGTAGGGCGCAGATGAATCAACCGCGGCTGGCCTCCAGCGCCTGGGCCAGGTCGGCGATGATATCGTCGCTGTGCTCGATGCCGATCGACAGGCGCACCATGTCCCGTGGCACGCCGGCCTTTTCCAGCTCCTCGTCGTTGAGCTGGCGGTGGGTAGTGGAGGCGGGGTGGCAGGCCAGCGACTTGGCGTCGCCGATGTTCACCAGGCGCACCACCAGCTGCAACGCATCGATGAAGCGCGCACCGGCCGCCTGGCCGCCCTTGATGCCGAACGACAGGATCGACGCTGGTTTGCCGCCGGTGTAGCGCTGGGCCAGTTCATGCTCGGGGTGGTCAGGCAGCCCTGCATATTTCACCCACGCTACCTGCTCGTGGGCTTGCAGGTAACGGGCGACCTTCAGCGCGTTCTCGGTGTGGCGCTCCATGCGCAAGGCCAAGGTTTCCAGGCCTTGCAGGATCAGGAAGGCGTTGAACGGCGACAGCGCCGCGCCAGTATTGCGCAATGGCACCACGCGGCAGCGGCCGATGAAGGCGGCGGGGCCGAAGGCTTCGGTGTAAGTGACACCATGGTAGGACGGGTCGGGGGTGTTGAGCAGGGCGAAGCGCTCCTTGTTGTCCGCCCAGGGGAACTTGCCGGAGTCGATGACGATGCCGCCGATGCTGGTGCCGTGGCCGCCGATGTACTTGGTCAGCGAGTGCACGACGATATCGGCACCGTGCTCGAACGGCCGGCACAGCACCGGGGTGGCCACGGTGTTGTCGACGATCAGCGGCACACCATGGCGGTGGGCAGCCTCGGCCAGCGCGGCGATGTCGACGATATTGCCGGCAGGGTTGCCGATGGACTCGCAGAACACCGCCTTGGTGCGCGAATCGATCAATGCCTCGAGGGCGTCGATGTCGTCGTGGGCGGCGAAGCGGGTATGGATACCCATGCGTGGCAGGGTGTGGGCCAGCAGGTTGTAGGTGCCGCCGTACAGCTTGGCCACCGAGACAATGTTGTCGCCGGCCTCGGCGACGGTCTGGATGGCGTAGGTGATGGCCGCCATGCCCGAGGCCACCGCCAGCGCGCCAACCCCGCCCTCCAGGGCGGCCATGCGCTGCTCTAGCACGTCGTTGGTGGGGTTCATGATGCGCGAGTAGATGTTACCGGCCACCTTCAGGTCGAACAGGTCGGCGCCGTGCTGGGTGTCGTCGAAGGCGAAGGAGGTGGTCTGGTAGATCGGTACGGCCACTGCCCGGGTGGTCGGGTCGGGGCTGAAGCCTGCGTGGATGGCGAGGGTTTCCAGCTTCATGCAATCGTTCCTTGAGCGTGGGTGGAGCGATTGAGCATGTGGTGGCGGGAGGGTGTGGGTCAAGGGTGAACGCGCGATGGGCTGCCCGGCAGCAGCCCATTGCATTCAAGGGCGCGTTAGAACGTTGTAAATGGCGCGCAGGTGCAGCATGGCACGTGCCATGCCAACCGCTACAGCATTCTCACCATCTCCCAGAACGATGCCGCCACCCCGGTAATGCTTTCCCCGGCAATCAGCCCCGCTGCGGCCGTGATCGCAAACCGCTCTGTAACGCTCGGCCAACGGCAACCGACCAGCCAGGTGACCACCGCGCCGAACCCCATCATCATGCTGATCGATGCCGGCAGTATGAACGCCAGCCCCAGTGCGCCGGTACTCGGCAGCCAACGCGCCACCCATTGCGGCAGCAGGCTGTCCAGCGTGCCCAGTATTACGCCTGCCGCGCTGCCGGCCACAATCGCCCAGCGCAGCTCCGGCGACAGCGCCCCCAGCCCCTGCATCAGGGTCTGGGCCACGGCCTTCCAGGTTGCCACGGCCGGTGCGGGCCATTGCTCGGTGAGCAGCAGGGTCTGCGGATCGGGAATCAGCACCAGGTACACCAGCACGCCCGCCACGCTGCCGATGAGGATGCCCAGGCACTGTGCAATCAGTTGTTTGTGTGGCGTCGCGCCGATCGCCTGGCCAACCTTGAAGTCGTTCATCAGGTCGGTGGCTTGCCCGGCCGCGCCACCGGCAGTGTTGGCGCTCATCAGGTTGATGGCCACCTGGCCCGGGGCAATCAAGCCAAAGCTCAGCTGCGACAGCTTGCCGATGGCGCCGATCGGCGCAATACCGGTGGCGCCGACCACGCGCGCGGCGACCACCGCAAGGCATATCGCCAAGGGAATGCTCAACAGCGCCATCCACCAGTCGATGCCGAACAGCAACGCCTGTAACGCCACCACAAGCGCAATGGACAATAGCAGCCGCACGCAGGTGCCAGGGGAAACCGCCCACGGGCGTGCGCTGCCCGACTTGCCAGCGGGGCGGTGGGCCTCTGCCGGGGCATTTGCAACAGGCGAACCGACAATGACGTCAGGGTCGCGCATACCATCAGGCTGACGCCCGGCCACAACAGCCATTCCACCAGGGCGGCGAACTGTGGGCCGCTGGCGTTCGGGGCCAATACCACCAGGGCATGGTCTATCAGCCACGGTGCCAGCCCGCCCCAGGCCAGCGCGGCGCCGAACAGCAGCGTCAGGCCCACGCGGATACCGATGATGCCGCCGAAGCCGACCAGCATCAGCGAAGGGTCGAACGTGAAGGTCAGGCGCTCGAGCACAGGCGAGGGTGCCCAGCGCGGTATCGTCCAGACAAACCCGTCAATCCACTTCACCAGCCCCGACAGCAACGCGGCGCTGCACAGCACCTTTATCCGCATCATGGCTTCGTGGCCGTGGCGGTAGATCTGCTGCAATGTCTCCAGGGTCGCCATGCCCTCAGGGAACTTCAGGCCATGGTCATCGAGCAGGGCGGGGCGCAGATACCAGGCGATCCAGATGCCCAGGAAGCTCACGGAGAACACCCAGGCCATCATCGGCACCGGGTCCAGCTGGTGACCGGTGAGCAGGGTATAGGCGGGGATCGGCGCGACCAGCCCGCCAGAAACGATGGAAGCGGCGGCCGAGGCCACGGTCTGGTTGATGTTGCTTTCGTGCAACGTCCATGTGGGCCGGCCCTTGCTGCGCCCCGCCAGGCCCTGCCACAGGGTGAAACCGACCAGCAAGGCGATGATCGACATGTTGAACGACCAGCCGATCCGAAGGCCCGCGTATACATTCGAGGGCGTCAGCAGAATGCCCAGCGCTACACCGGTGAGCACCGCCCGCGGGCTCAGTTCACGTTCGATGCGAGCCTGGGGAAGGGCGGTGGAGGGGGCAGGTCTCATGGCAATCCCTTGTCGGAGTGGTAAGCGCGCTTTGCACAACTGAGCCACTGCTGCCACAAAGGTTCACTGTCGCTTCTGGTTGTGAAAGGTGTCCGGCAATAGCCCGGAAGTGCTAGCGGCAACACCGTCGGGTCTCAAGAAAAGTGCTGTGCACAGGGGCTTGCTTTTGCTGACATTGCCGAATCAAGAGAGATTAGTTAAGTTATCTAAATTCGATAACTTTCCTAAACTCGGTATAAGTCATGGACCCGATCGCTAATCCCTATTCCCCGGGAGCAGGCGCGCCGCCGCCGGCATTGGCTGGTCGCGACGCATTGCTCAAGCAGGTAAGCATCGCAATCGCCCGCATTCGCCGGGGCCGAGCGGCGAAGAGCGTGCTGATGGTCGGCTTGCGCGGCGTGGGTAAGACTGTACTGCTGGAAAAAATGCGCATTGAAGCCGAAGCCGAGGGCGTTCATGCCATACGCATGGAGGCGCCGGAAAACCGTTCGCTACCCGCGTTGTTGGCGCCTCAACTGCGCTTGGCGCTGCTTCGCCTGAGCCGGGTGGAAGCGGCTCGGGACCTGGCTCAACGGGGGTTGCGAGCCCTTGCCGGTTTTGCAAAGTCGTTGAAGGTTGCCTACGCGGACATAGAAGTAGGCCTGGACCTGGAGCCGGAACCTGGCTTGGCTGATAACGGTGACCTGGAAGGTGACCTGGCGACCTTGCTGGAGGAGGCCGGCAAGGCCGCACAGCGCGCCGACACGGCGCTGGTGATGTTCATCGACGAGTTGCAGTACGTTGCCGAAGATCAGTTGGCCGCGTTGATTACAGCCTTGCATCGCTGTGCCCAGGGCCAGTTACCTGTCACGCTGGTTGGGGCTGGCCTGCCTCAATTGCGCGGCCGTTGTGGCAACGCGAAATCCTATGCGGAGCGACTGTTCGATTTCCCTGAGATCGGCCCGCTTGCTCCTGAGGCCGCAAGGTTTGCGGTAGTGCGGCCTGCAGAAGATGAAGGCGTGGAATTCGAAGAGGCGGCGCTGGAAAGTGTGCTGGCACATTCACAGGGCTATCCGTACTTCCTGCAGGAGTGGGGCAAGCACTCATGGGATGTAGCCTCGCAGAGCCCCATCACCAGCGCTGATGTCGAAACCGCTTCAGAGCAGGCGATTGCCACACTGGATGAGAGCTTCTTCCGGGTGCGCTTTGACCGCCTTACGCTTGCGGAAAAGAAATACCTGCGTGGCATGGCGGATCTGGGGGCCGGCCCTCATCGTTCTGGTGATATCGCGGCCAGCCTGGCGCGGAAGGTTTCCACGCTCGCACCACTGCGCAGTGCATTGATCGAGAAAGGGATGATCTACAGCCCGAACCACGGTGATACGGCGTTCACTGTGCCGCTTTTCGATGAGTTCATGCGGCGTATCATGCCGGGCGATGATTGGCGGTTGGGCTAGCCTGCTCTACAGGCATGCAAGCCGCAATCACAGGCAACGGTCCTCCCCGATTGCCAGTACGACTGTAAAGATATGAAAAGTTTCCCTAGGCCATCACGCTGTCACTCTAGAATCCGCCCGCTGCCGAACCTGGTAATGGCAGGCAGCAGATCTAGCCTTGTGGAGCGTTCCAATGAAGTCGAAACACCTTTTCCGCGCAGCCCTGGTTGCGGCGCTGGTATCGGCCTTGTCAGGCTGCTGGATGTTCATGCCGCCGGGTGGTGGCGGTGGTCATGGTGGTGGCCACGGTGGCGGCGGTGGCTTTGGCGGCCATCAGGGCGGTGGCCCTCGCTAAGCTGACCTAGCGATGGAGCGCACAGCCTCGGCCGGGACGCTAAAGCGTACCCGGCGCGAGCGCACATAACACGGTTCAGCTCACCCCGACTGCCCAAACCGCTTGCGATACTCCGCCGGCGTAACCCCCACATGCTTCACGAACGCCCGCCGCAACGTATCTGCATTGGCAAACCCGCACAGCGCCGCCACCTGCTTCGGTGCCTCTCGCCCAGCCTCCAGCCGCGCCCGCGCAGCATTCACCCGCGCCAGCTCCACCCATGCGGCCGGGGTCATGCCCACATCACCCTGAAACACCCGTGCAAAATGCCTCGGGCTCAGCCCAACCCGCGCGGCCAGGCTGGCAACCCCGTGGTCCAGTGCAGGGTTGGCGGCCACGTAACGCTGCAACCCCTGCAATGCCGAACGCCCGACCGGTGATGTCCCACCTTGCCGGCTGAACTGCAGCTGCCCGCCAGGCCGCTTGAAGTACATCACCAGATGCCCGGCAACCTGCCTGGCAATGTCGCGCCCCAGATCCTCTTCGACCAACGTCAGTGCCAGGTCCAACCCGGCCGTTACCCCCGCAGCGGTGCGCAGGTTGCCGTCATGCACCTGAATGGCGTCGGCATCCACCTGCACCCGCGGATAACGCTCGGCCAACGGCTGCGCCACGGCCCAATGGGTGGTCACACGCCGTTCATCCAGCAACCCGGCAGCCGCCAGGGCAAACGCCCCCGTGCACACCGAACCGTAACGCCGGCAAGCGCCCGCGCGTTGCCGCAGCCAGTCGAGAATGCCGGGGCGCAGGTATTGCTCGGCAGCCTGCGGCGTGCCGGCGACCAGCAAGGTGTCGATGGCTTCCAGGTCTTCGCCGATCCAGCCGTCGGCGACCAGGCGCGTACCGGAAGAGCTCACCAGCGGCCCCGGTTCGCAGGCCAGCAACAGCAGGCGATAGGCTTCACGGCCGGCCTGGCGGTTGGCTTCGGCGAATACATCGAGCGGGCCGCAGGCATCCAGCAGTTGTACGCCGGGCATGGCCAGGATGGCGACCGTGATGGGGGCAGAGGGCATGGTGGCTCCGGGCGTTGCACCGCAAGTCCGTAATCCGCTGACAATGGCAGTATCTGGCGCCACAAGTCAATTGAGGACATTGGCCCACGACCGCAGACTGGGCTCATCATCAACCCACCCAGGAGCGACCATGTCCTCATCCATCGCCGGTATCCAGGTGCCCGACAGCGCCATGGCTCGGGAAATCACCGAGCTCGTCCGTGACACGGCTTCCCCTTTGCTGTTCCACCACTCCAGCCGGGTCTTCTACTTCGCGGCCCTTGCCGGGCAGCGGCTGGGGCTGCGTTACGACAGTGAACTGTTGTACGCAGGCTGCATGTTCCATGACATGGGCCTGACCCATCAGCACAGCAGCGATTGCTGCCGCTTCGAGGTGGACGGTGCCAATGCGGCGCGCGATTTCCTCCAGCGCCACGGCGTGGACGAGCGCGATGTCGAGCGTGTGTGGACAGCGATCGCGCTGCATACCACGCCGGGTATTCCAGAGCATATGCACCCGCTGATCGCCCTGGTCACGGCGGGGGTAGAGACTGATGTGCTGGGGTTGCACCACGATGGGCTGGAAATTGCCGCGCGGGATGCCGTGGTCCAGGCGCACCCGCGCGGGGAAAGGTTCAAGGAGGCGATCATCCAGGCGTTTTACGACGGCATCCGGCACAAGCCGCAGACCACTTTTGGCAACGTGAAGGCGGATGTGATCGCGGACAAGGACCCTGCATTCCGGCCTGGGAATTTCTGCAGCGTCATTCGGCAGTCCTGCTGGGCGAGCTGAGTAAAGCGGGCTGGTGCTGCCGGTGTTGGCAGGCCCTGGTGCCTGTCAGCTAAACAGATTGGGGCCGCTTTGCGGCCCTTCGCGGGCGTGCCCGCTCCCACAGGTTGCGCATCAGATCAAACCGGTGCTCTCGAAGTGGGAGCTGGCACGTCGAGCGCAGAGTCCGCCGCCGAGCGCTCGCGATTCGCCACCCCGAACGGCACATGCACCATCGGCAAGTCCCCCGCCGGTGACTGCAGGTGGCTGCGCTGGTCATCAAAGAACACATGTGGCTTCAGTATCGACAGCACCCTGGGTTTTTCCATCCCGCCCAGAAAGAAGCACTCGTCCGGCGATACGCCCCAGTCCTTCAGCGTCGTCACTACCCGCTCATGCGAAGGGGCATTGCGCGCCGTCACGATGGCAATCCGCAAGATGCGCTTGTACGCCGGGTCTTCGGCCAACTTGCGGTCCTCGAGCATGCGAATCAGCGAAAGCTTGCGGTACAGGTCCGCCAAGGGCCCCGGCGAATGCGGGATCCCCTTGCGCACACGTTCATGCTCCTGAAACTCGTCCAGGTTGTCGTCGCGCTTGTACACGCGCTCGGCCTCGTCATCGGCAATCACCCCGTCAAAGTCGAAGGCCACCCGCAATTCGGTGTCGATCTCGTCATCGTAGATGCGTGTCGGCAGCACCCGCCCGGCGGGGTAGTTGGCGTCGATGGCTTTCTGTACATCTTCCTCGTTGGCACTTAGGAACAGCGAGGCATTGAACGCCGGGATGTACTCGTAGGGCGAGCGGCCCGACATGAATGCCGCGCGGGTGATGTCCAGCTGGTAGTGGTTGATCGAGCGAAACACCCGCAGGCCGGTCTCCGGCGAATTGCGCGACAGCAGCACCACCTCCACCGGCAACTGCTCGGGGAAGGCCTGGTTGATGCTCAGGAAGCGGCGAATGAACGGGAACGCCACGCCCTTGGGGAAGGGTTCGTCCAGGTTCTGCTGCTGGTGCTGACGGTAAGCCTCGACGCCCTCGGTCTGGTAGATGTCGTCCGAGACGGTGAGGTCGAACAGCGCACTCGAAGCAACGCCGATGACCAGTTTCTGTTCGATGGGGTAGGGCATGAAACAACTCCTGAACATGAGCCGAGGGCAAGGGTTCCTCTACAGCAGGATTCTGTAGGAGCAGCCTCGTGCTGCGAAGAGGCCGGTCCAGGCAACAGCTATGCATTGTCAGTACGGACCTCTTCGCAGCGCAAGGCTGCTCCTACAAGGCGTTGGGCAGGCCTGACAGTTGCTCCACCAGAAAATCCACGAACACCCGCACCCGCGCCGCCATCGCCGGGCCGCCGACGAACACCGCATGGATCGGCTCGCGATCACCGGGGTTGTACGCCTCCAGCAACGGCACCAGCTGCCCGTTGGCCAGGTCATCGGCCACGGTAAAGGTACCGATGCGCGCCACGCCGGCGCCAAGCCTTGCCAACTGCGCCAGGGCCTCGCCGCTGCTGCATTCGATATTGCCCGTCACCTTCAATGAAAACGCCTGCCCGTCGCGACGGAACGGCCAGTCGGGTGCGGCGCGGCGGAAGTTGAAACGCAGGCAGTTGTGCCGGGCCAGGTCCTCTGGCACAAGCGGCGTACCGCAGCGCGCCAGGTACTCGGGCGAGGCGACGATCACCTGGCCGGTTTCGCCAATGGCACGGGCGCTCAACGAGCTGTCCGGCAGGTGGCCGAAGCGCAGCGCCACATCGGCCTGGCCGCCGAGAATGTCGGCCACTTCGTCGCTGAGGGTAAGGTCGACCAGCACCTGCGGGTAGCGCGCGCTGAACGCCGCCAGCAGCGGCACCACGGTCAGCCGGCCATGGCCCAGCGCTGCGCTGACCCGCAAGCGCCCGCGGGGCACACCCTGGTCGGTGATGGCCTCTTCCACTTCTAGCATGTCGGCGAGCACCCGCCGTGCAGATACGCTTCGCCCTCAGGCGTGAGGGTGATCGCCCGGGTGGTACGCAGCAGCAGGCGGGTGCCCAGGCGCTGTTCGGTCCGCGCGAGGATGCGGCTCACCGCCGACGGCGTCAGGCCCAGCGCGCGGGCGGCGGCGGACAGGCTGCCCTCCTGGGCCACCTTGGCAAAGATTTCCATCTCTCCGGATCTTCCACTGAAGTCCATTTGTGCCTCTTGAGCAAAGGTGGTTCGCAAAAATGCAGTCTAGTGCGGCTCAGCTTCGGATCGTAGCATTTGCAGCACAGATAAGGAGCTTGCCATGCGTATCAATCCACCTCTTGTCGCGCTCGCCATCGGTGCCTTCGGCATCGGTGTCACCGAGTTCGCCCCCATGGGCATGTTACCCAGCATCGCCACCGACCTGGGCGTCTCCATCCCCGCAGCCGGGCTGTTGGTCAGTGCCTATGCGATCGGTGTGCTGATCGGTGCACCGCTGATGACCCTGGCCACGGTGAAGATCCCCCGGCGTTACCTGCTGATCGGGTTGATGGCCATCTTCACCCTCGGCAACCTGATGTCGGCCCTGGCCTGCGACTATGCCAGCCTGCTGGTCGCCCGTGTGGTCACCTCGCTGAACCACGGTGCGTTCTTCGGCATCGGTTCGATCGTCGCGGCCAGCGTGGTGCCGCCAGAGAAGCGCGCCGGGGCCGTGGCCGCCATGTTCATGGGGTTGACCCTGGCCACCATCGGCGGTGTGCCGCTGGCGACCTGGTTCGGTGAAATGCTGGGCTGGCGTACGGCGTTCTGGGGCATCGCCGGGCTCGGCCTGGTGGCAATGACAACCCTCTGGTACGCACTGCCCAATGTGCCGTCGCCCAAGGGTGGCGGGGCCATGGCCGAAATCCGCGTGCTCGGCCGCGGGCCGGTGCTGGCGGCATTGCTGCTGACCGTGGTGGGCTCCAGTGCGATGTTCACGGTATTTACCTACATCGCGCCGATCCTGCAGAGCGAGGCGGCAGCGTCGACTACCTTCGTCACGGCCATGCTGGTGTTGTTCGGTGTCGGCCTGACCTTGGGCAACGTGTGGGGTGGCAAGGCGGCGGACCGCTCTATCGACCGTACCCTGATGCTGTCGCTGGCCGTGCTGATTGCGGTGTTGCTGGTGTTCCCGCTGGTGATGGACTGGCCGCTGCCGACTGCGCTGGCGATCCTGGTGTGGGGCGCTGCCAGCTTTGCCCTGGTGCCGCCGCTGCAGATGCGGGTGATGGAGGCGGCCAAGGATGCGCCCAACCTGGCGTCGGCGGTGAATATCGGGGCGTTCAACCTGGGTAACGCGATTGGTGCGGCGCTGGGTGGGGCGGTGATCAATGCGGGGCTTGGGTATTCGGCGGTTTCCCTGGCGGGGGCGGCGATGGCGGTTTTGGGCCTGGTGATGGTGCTGCTGTTCGCTTGGCGGGGGCGGGCGGGGGCTGCGGCGAGTCAGGTTGCTGTGTAACAGGTGGAGATCCCTGGGGGCGCTTTGCGCCCCATCGCGACACAAGGTGCGATGGGCTGCAAGGCAGCCCCACAGTCTTGCCCATTACGGCGTACCGTTACGGCCATGCAGGTGATAGGCCGGGCGCTCGCTCAGCCGCTCGTAATAATCGCGCACTGCCGGCAGGTGCGGGTGCTCTAACGGCGTTTCGAACCAGCGGTTGACCGACAGGCCAATGGGGATGTCGGCCAAGGTGAACTGGCTGCCGGCCACATAGGCACCGGTACTTGACAGCTGGCGGTCGAGAATATGCATGTAGCGCGCCCAGTCCGCGCAGCCGGCGGCCAGGGCCTGTGGGTCCTGGTGGGCCGGCGAGTGCCTGACCAGCGACATGAACGCGTAGCTCCAGGAACGGTTGAGGTCCGAGGCCTGCCAGTCGATCCACTGGTCGATCCTGGCCCGCGCCTGCGCCTCGCCCGGGTAGAACCCAGTGGCGCCATAGCGCGTGGCCAGGTAGCGGATGATGCTGTTGGATTCCCACAGGGTGAAATCGCCATCCTGGATCACCGGGATCATGGCGTTCGGGTTCAACGCAAGGAATTCGGCGCTGTCCGTGGGCTTGAAGCCCGCCCCCCAGTCTTCGCGCTCGAACGCGACCTCGAACTCGGCACATGCCCACAGGACTTTTCGTACATTGATGGAGGAGGCTCTGCCCAATATCCGTAGCATGGTGTTCATCCTTGTGAGGGGGGATTGATCGTCCGTCACTGCCGCTTGCCGGTCAAGAGCCAGCGTGGTGGCGGAGCGTCCTCTTTGTAGGGTTCTTGTAGTCCATTTCCGAAAGTAAGCCTTTCCACCCCCAAGGTTATTGTGGCGGGGCAGGCAGCGCCCTAGTCTCGGCACCCTCGTAACCCGAGGAAATGGACATGGACAAAGACACTCCGAAAGAAAACGGCAATCTCAATGTCGTGCGTGCAGCGGGTCGTTTTGGCAACGGCGGTGCCGAACTGGTGCAGATGAACGCGCAGTTGCCGATGCGCACGGCATTGATGGAGGCCTCGAGCATCATGGGCTGCATTACCGAACTCACCCGCAAGGCCATCGACCGGCCCGGTGACCGCAAGGCGATGATGCAGGCCACGTACTACCTGGCAGGCATGGCCAAGGCGCTGATCGACGGCCAGTTGCAGCAGTTGCGCCAGGCTCGGGGAGGCGAGCAGGAGCCTTAGTCAGGCTTGCCTGGGGACCATGAACTTGGCACCCTTGGTCAGTTTGAATCTCTGTATCACGACAGAAGGAAGTTCGCATTGAGCTGGGACAAGGTGGGGAAACTCCTCGTAGCCGTGCTGCTTGGCCTGATGGTCCTGCTGGCCGCCTATGGGTTGCTCAGGGGCAACCCGCGCCTGGAGGCATCGCTGACCTATGCCTATCTCACCTATCCCAGCCAGTTCAGCGAACGCATCACCAAAGCCAGCGAACAGCTCAAGTACGAGCAGTTGCAGGGGCGTATCAATGCCATCAGCGAGGGCGGGCTGAGCCACGATCAGGTCGAGCGGCTGATCGAAATGGCCCAGGCGCCGTATGCCCAGCTGTTCGCCAAGCCCTTCGAGGCCGGGTTGGTCGACCACCGTACCGGTCTGCTCATCGAGCTGCGCAACCGTGGTGATGCGCAGGTGCGCCAGGTGAAAATCCGCCTGCCGGCGAAAGGCCTGGTGCAGGTGCGCGATGCAACTGGCAATGACACCATCGTGGAAACCTCCACCATGCAAGCGGATATCCCCACCATCGAGCCGGGTGGCGTATGCAAGGTATGGGTGTATTTCGATGCAGACTATTCGCAGATCCGCCAGGGCGGGGTCAGCATCAGTCACGCCGATGGCAAGGCTGACATACAGGTTTACCGCGAGGTCATCGGTTTCCCGGCCTGGGTGGCCCGCTACAGCCGCGAGCTGATGGTGCTGCTCGGCGTATTGGCGGCCAGCGTGCTGGGCCTGGCGTATGCCTGCCTGTCGCGCCGTAACCCGCACTGAACGCCTCACCTGTAGGAGCAGCCTTGTGCTGCGAAGAGGCCGGTACTGACTGAACATGTGTACCACCTGTACCGGCCTCTTCGCAGCACAAGGCTGCTCCTACAAGGAGTTGTGCAGGCTGTCAGTGAGCCATACTGCGTCCCAGTGTGGATAATCGCCAATCTCTGCTACCAGGCCAGCCCGCAGAGGATTGGCAACGATGTATCGGGCTACCTTGCGCACATCATCTTCCTGGCGCAGCGCTCGGTCATGAAACCCGCGTTGCCAGACTGGGCCCGGGCTCACGCCCGCCTTGCACAATGCCGTACCAGATCGCGATTTGAACTGTCGCATCAGGCTACTTAATGTGACGACACGCAGCTCCACCAGCCAATGCAAGTGGTCAGGCATCAGCACCCAGGCGAGTGAGCGGCAAGCGCCAAGCCGTTCCGACTGCCTCAGCTCCCTGATGACCAGGCGAGCTGTGCGAAGATCCTGAAACAGTGGCTTGCGTGCATGGGTGACAGTGGTCAGCAGGTACAGCCTGCCAGGCTCTGAAAAACGCCCCCGACGTAGCCGGTTGGCCTCAGCACGATCCATGTAATCTTCCTCGCATCCGTTCCGTGTGGGATACCTACAATAGAGATCCCAGACGCAACCGACGTTGGCAGATCGTTACCCGTTTTTTCAGTCATACACATTTGTAGGAGCAGCCTTGTGCTGCGAAGAGGCCGGTACGAGCGATACACATTTTTGGTCAGTACCGGCCTCTTCGCAGCACAAGGCTGCTCCTACAGGTCAGTGACTCGCCACGGGGTTGGTGTTCTTGCCGGTCAACAACCACCCTCGTGCAGCGCCAGGCTCTGGCGCAACTGCACGAGCATGGCCTGTCGCAATGCCTGCGGCGCCTGCACGCGGATCGAGCCGGCCTGGGATAGCAGCCAGCCCATCAGCGAGCGGTTGTCGTCGACGGTAGCTACCAGGGTGGCACCACCTTCCGCCTGCAGCGTCAGTTGCATATCTGCCGACAGTGGCGACGCCTCAAGGCGCCGGGCAAGGGCATCATCGACCCAGGCGTGCAACTCGACCTGTTCCGCAGGTGTGAGCGCATCGGGCTGCAGCTGTTGCGCTTCGCCAGGGCTCAGGCCCGCTTGCCAGTACCAGCCGTAGGGCATGCCTTTGCTGTTGCACTGCAGCGGGAACAGTGCCGCGAGTTCGACCAGGTCGCGTTCGACCGTGCGTTTGCTGGTGATATAGCCAACGGTGGTCAGGGCGGCCTGCAACTGGGTGGAACTCATCCCCGGGTGACGGCCTGGCAGCAGCTTTAGCAGCTGCCACTGGCGGGCGATGGTGTGGCGGGTAGGGTGGCTGGGCAAAGGGCTCGTCCTTGAAGGCAGGCACGAAGCCTGCCTAAGTAGTGGCGTTTAGCTATTGCTCAGCATACCTTGTAGCAGAATGGGATCCAAGTTTTCGCATTTGGCGTTCAGTCCAGGCGCGTCACCCATTTGCCTGTGCCTTGGCCCTCTTTCAGCTGCCGCAGAGCCTGTGGCAAAGCAGAGAAGGTGAACTCGCGGCGCTGTGGAGCGATCAGGCGACCATCGGCAATGGCCTGCAGCAATTTTTCACCGGCCACGCGCAGGGCTTGGCGGTCTGCCAATTGGCCGTAGGCATGAATGCTGTTGAGCGCCACTTCATGCAGCGAGATCGCCGTGCTGAAAGCGGGCGTTGGTGCGGTTTCCTGGCGGTCCTGGATGCACACGAGGTGGCCGTTGTAGCCGAGCAGGTGGGCCAGGCTGCCGGCATGGGCGCCGCTGACGGTGTCGAACAGGGCATGCAGCGGGCGCTCGCCCAGGGCGGCCTGCAGTTGGTTCTGCCAGTCGGCGTCGTGATAGTCGAACACCCCGCTCACACCGAGGGCCTTGAGCGAGGCGTGGTGGTGTTGGCCGGCACTGGCCCACACGCGCAGGCCACGCTGCGCGGCCAGCTGCGCGAGGTAGAAGCCCACCGCGCCACCGGCGCCGATCACCAGCACGTCGCGGCTGGCACCTTCGGGTACCTTGGCCAGGGCCTGCCAGGCGGTCAGGGCGGGGCAGGGCACGGCGGCCGCGGCGGTGTCGCCGAGCGCGCTGGGGATATGCATGACCAGGCTTGCATCGAGCAGGCAGTGCTCGGCAAAACTGCCGTCACGCGCCAGCGATTGGTGGTAGGCGACGCGGCTGCCCAACGGCATGTCGACGCCTGCGCCAACCGCGACTACCACACCGGCGCCATCCACGCCCGGGACCGTGCCCTGCTGCCAGGCCGGGTGGCCCCACTCGCAGATTTTCCAGTCCACCGGGTTGAGGGCAATGGCGCGGTTGGCCACCAGCACCTCACCGGGGCCGGGTTGTGGCAGGGGTTTACGCAGCAGTTGCAGGCCGTCGAGGCCGGCGTTCGGGGTCCAGGCCCAGGCTTGATGATCGGTTGGCATGGTGCGGGTCCTTACGAGACGGGTGTGGGCGGCAGGCTAGCGGGGATCGGGCGTGGGAAAAAGGTGCGGTGAGGGCAAGGTGTTTTGACTGGAGGACAAAAAAGCGGGGCCGCTGGGCGGCCCATCGCAGGCAAGCCAGCTCCTACAGGTACAGCACCAGCCCGGAGCCTGTGCAATTCCGGTGGGAGCAACTGTCTTTAGAAATTTATTTTCAAGCGTGCCCTTCGGGCAGTGCTTCGCCCTCCATTCGCGGGCAACACAAAAGATTGACCCTTTCGCAACAGCCCAATCGCAACCTTTGCTTTCAGATCAAAACTCATTGTCCCGCGCCCATCTTTTTCCCGTCCCCACGTCCCCCCGAGAATCCACCCATCCCAACCTTCCACAGGTGATTCTCAAATGCCTCTCGCCTTGTTAGCCCTGACCCTGGCGGCTTTCGCCATCGGCACCACGGAGTTCGTGATCGTCGGCCTCATCCCGACCATCGCCAATGACCTGGCAGTGACACTGCCTTCGGCCGGCCTGCTGGTAAGCCTTTACGCCCTCAGCGTCGCCATCGGCGCGCCCCTGCTCACCGCCATGACCGGCCGCGTCCCGCGCAAGCTGCTGCTGGTCGGCCTGATGGCGCTGTTCACAGCCGGTAACCTGGTGGCCTGGCAGGCGCCCAGCTACGAATCGCTGATCATGGCGCGCATCCTCACCGGCCTGGCCCACGGGGTGTTCTTCTCGGTGGGCTCGATCATCGCCACCAGCCTGGTGCCGAAAGAAAAAGCCGCCAGCGCCATCGCCACCATGTTCAGTGGCATGACCGTGGCCTTCGTCACCGGTATCCCGCTGGGTAGCTTCATCGGCCAGCACTTCGGCTGGCGCGTGACCTTCCTGGTGGTGGCTGCCTTCGGCCTGGTAGCGCTGCTCGGCGCACTGGTGTTCGTGCCCAAGCGCATCCAGCACAGCCAGCCGGCACCGCTGCTGCGCCAACTGCGGGTGATGCTGCAACCGCGCCTGCTGCTGGTGTATGCCATGACTGCCGTGGGTTACGGCGGCTCGCTGATCGCCTTTACCTTCCTTGCCCCGATCCTGCAGGACATCGCCGGCTTCGGCGCCAACAGCGTCGCCCTGGTGCTGCTCGCCTACGGCTTTTCGGTTGCCCTGGGCAACATCTGGGGCGGCCGCCTGGCCGACCGCAAAGGCCCGGTCAAGGCACTGTCGATCATCTTCCTGCTGCTGGCCGTGGTGCTGCTGGCGCTGACCTTCACCGCGCCGCATCCGGTACTGGTGGTAATCACCGTACTGGCCTGGGGCGCGGTGGCCTTCGGCAATGTGCCGGGCCTGCAGGTGTACGTGGTGCAGCAGGCGGAAAAGGTCGCCCCCGACGCAGTCGACGTGGCGGCCGGTTTCAACATCGCCGCCTTCAACCTGGGTGTGGCCGGTGGCTCCTGGGGCGGTGCCCAGGTGGTGCAACAACTCGGCCTCGGCCACACCCCATGGATTGCCGCGCTGGTCACCCTCGGTGCCCTGGCCCTGACCCTGTACAGCGGCCGCCTCGACCGCCGCGTACCTGCCCAGTCACAACCTGTCGTCAGCCGCGCCTGACCCCTGATTCGCCTTACGGAGATGCTCGCAATGGCTCAAGATCCACTGTTCCAACCCCTGCAATTCGGCGCCCTTAACCTGCCCAACCGCGTGCTGATGCCGCCGATGACCCGCTCCCGCGCTGCCCAGCCTGGCGATGTACCGACCGCGCTGATGGCCGAGTACTACGCACAACGCGCCAGTGCCGGGCTGATCGTCAGTGAAGGCACCTGGATCTCGCCACTGGGCAAGGGTTACGCCCGCACCCCGGGTATCCACACCCAGGCGCAGATCGACGGCTGGCGCCTGGTCACCGAGGCTGTGCATGCCGCGGGCGGGCGCATCTTCGCCCAGCTCTGGCACGTCGGCCGCCTCAGCCACAGCAGCCTGCTTGGTGGCCAGGCACCGGTGTCGTCCTCGGCGATGCAGGCCGAAGGCGTGAATGTGTTCATCGACAATGCCGACGGCACGCCAGGCTTTGTCCAGGCTTCCAAGCCACGCGCGTTGAGCGAAGCGGAAATTGCCGAGATCATCGAGCAATACCGCCAGGCTGCGCGCAACGCCATGGCCGCCGGTTTTGATGGTGTCGAGTTGCACGCGGCCAACGGTTACCTGGTCAACCAGTTCCTCGATTCCGGCGCCAACGACCGCACCGACCGCTTCGGCGGTTCGCTGGAAAACCGCCTGCGTTTCCTCGACCTGGTCACCCGTGCGCTGGTCGAAGGCACCGGCGACGCCCAGCGCGTAGGCGTACGCCTGGCGCCGCTGACCACGCTCAATGGCTGTGTCGACGCCGACCCGGTGACCACCTATACCGCAGCGGCCAAGCGCCTGGGCGAAATCGGCATCGGCTACCTGCACATTGCCGAAGCCGACTGGGATGACGCGCCGGACATGCCGGTGGACTTCAAGCAACAGCTGCGGGCGGTGTTCCCCGGGGTGATGGTGTATGCCGGCAAATACACCGGCGAACGTGCACGGCGCGCGCTGGAGGAGGGCTGGGCTGACCTGATCGGCTTCGGCCGGCCATTCGTGGCCAACCCGGACCTGCCGGCGCGGCTGAAGCTGAATGCGCCCCTGGCCGAGCACGAACGGGCCACGCTGTTCGGTGGTGATGCCCATGGCCTGACCGACTACCCGGCACTGGCAACAGCCTGACCCCGATCGCTCCTCATGGAACTGCAAGTGACTCATTGAGTTAGCAGGGACCCTGTGGGAGCGGCTTTAGCCACGAACACCGGCGCAGCCGGTGCCATGCGCCGCGGTGGATTCAAAGGGCTGGGCGATCTCCCCCAAACACGGCATTTCGCCTGACGTGTCTCACCTCTGTGCTTGAGCAGTGACGACTTGTTTGTGTCCTATATATGGACCAAAATATGGCTCTCTATTGAGGGTGCAAACATGCAAAACATATTCGCTGACGTGGCCGTAAGCGTGTCGGAACTGAAAAAGAACCCATCCGCGGTGATGACCGGCGCTGCGGGTATGCCCGTCGCTGTGCTCAATCACAACCGCGTGATGGGTTACATGGTGCCGGCCGAACTGTACGAGGCCATGATGGAACGCTTGGAAGATCTCGAATTGAGCGAACTGGCCAAGTCGAGGTTGGGTGAAAAAGGCGTACCGGTATCCCTGGATGACCTATAAACTCGAATTCCTGCCTTCGGCACTGAAAGAGTGGGGCAAGCTAGGCCACACCGTGCGCGAACAGATCAAGAAAAAACTCGCCGAGCGCCTGCAGTCACCCAAGGTACAGGCCGACGCGCTGCGTGACCTGCCGAACCACTACAAAATCAAGCTCAAGGCCTCTGGATATCGCCTCGTCTATCGAGTCGAGGACGAGCGTATCGTTGTAGTGGTGGTATCGGTTGGCAAGCGCGAGCGTAGCGAGGTGTATCGATCCGCTCAGAAGCGGTAAACATCATCAACGGTGTAGCCATCCCTCTGTTCCACGTTGCTATTCCATCAGCATCACAGCGTTGGCGTATTTTTCCTGGTCCGGTGTGAACGTTGTCAGCATGCCGGTGTGATTACAGGTCAGGGTAAGCTCTGTTCGCGTATCGATGAACAGATCCTCGCCGCGAAGGCCCTGCCATTGCGCCAGGTACTTGAACGAACCGTACTTCATCGGTTTCTTCAATGCGCGATCATGGCCACCTTTCCAACCTAGCACCGGGAGCGCGCCATCGGCGCAGTGCCGGGCAAGTTCTGGCTGGGCCAGAGCCCGCTCACGGCCAATCTCCCAGCAGCGGATCAAGCCCTCGTCGGGCCCCTTCCATGCTTCTTCCCAAGTGATCAAGGGGCGGATGGGGTGATGAATAGGGCGTCGAATGACCCCGGTAGCTCGATCCATGACTGAGATTGTCCGTAATGTTCAGTTGGCCTGGATGCTACTAATTGGCCACTATCGTGTCCAGTGCTCGTCGACCCCAGCTCTGCGTTCAGTCAAGGCTGTGCTGCAACGCCTCGATAAACACCTCTTCCGCGCGGCTGAAGCGCTGCTCCCTGTTCCACAACAGGTGGATATCCACATCGGCAATCCCTTCCTGCGGCGGCAGCTTCCACAGCAACCCGGCGTCTACATCCGGCGCTACCACATGCTCGGGCAGGCAACCTATGCCAAACCCGGCAATCACCAGCCGGCGTACCTCCTCAAGGCTTGGTGACGAGGCCACGATCCGCCCGGCAAACCCCTGCTGGTCGCGGAAAATGGTCAGTGGCGACAGCATGCCGCCAATCTGGTCACTGGTGAAACTGACGAAGTTCTCGCGCTGCAGATCGCCCTCGTCCTGGCCAAATAATGCGTGGTGCTTGCCACAGAAGAACGCATAGCGCTGGCGCAGGAACAACCGTTGCTCCAGCCGTGGCTGCGCACGCCGGTTAAGGCTGAGGCCCGCCGTGGCGGTTTTCTCCTGCAGGGCGGCAACGATGTCGGAGCTGCGCATCACGTCGATCTCCAGCTCCACCCGCGGGTGCTGGCGGTGGAAGTCGGCGAGGAAGTCGTCGAAGTGTTCGTTGACGATACGGCTGATCATCAGCAGGCGTACCTTGCCCACCAGTTCGTCCGCCGGCTGCTCCAACAAGCCGCCGATCTGCGACATCTGCCCATAGACCTCGCCAGCCAGCTGGAACAGCTGCTCGCCCATTTCCGTCAGCACGAAGCGCGGCCCGCGGCGGGCGATCAGTTGGCGGCCAAGCTGTTCTTCAAGGCGCTTGAGCGCCTGGCTCACTGCCGGCTGGGTGAGGTGCAGGCGGGCGGCAGCACGGCTGATGGACAGCTCCTGGCCGATGACCCGGAAGGTGCGCAGCAGGTTCCAGTCGAGGCGGTCGTTGAGCAGACGGTCGGGCATGGCAGGGCTCGATAATAAGCAAGGCTAATATTTCGAATAATAAATAGAAAATTGACTAATCATAGCCCCGGGCCGATAAATCGCAGATATCGAGGCCTGCCGAATCGGTGTTGGCTTCTTCGCGGGTAAACCCGCTCCCACAGGTACTGCAGCGCTTGCAGACCTTGTGCAATCCCTGTGGGAGCGGGTTTACCCGCGAAGAAGCTGACACCAGACCAACAGGCCAAGCGCCACAAGAGCGCCACCGTGCCCCTGACAACTCCTGCCAGAACAACAAGCAAAGGAGCCCCCATGAAGCCCACCGCTTCCCCCCAGCCACGCCGTGCCGCCGCCGCCGCGTTCATCGGTACCATGATCGAGTGGTACGACTTCTACATCTACGCCACCGCCGCCGCCCTGGTGTTCGGCGCGCTGTTCTTCCCCTCCGACAACAGCCTGTTCAGCACCATGGCAGCGTTCGGCACCTTCGCCGTCGGCTTCTTCGCCCGGCCGCTGGGGGGCATCGTCTTCGGCCATGTGGGCGACCGTATCGGCCGTAAGAAGTCGCTGGTCATCACCTTGCTGATGATGGGCATCGTCACCGTGGGCATCGGCCTGCTGCCGACCTACGCACAAATCGGCGCCACCGCGCCGGTACTGCTGATCCTGCTGCGCATCGTCCAGGGCATTGCCGTGGGCGGCGAGTGGGGCGGGGCGGTGCTGATGGCCGGTGAACATGCACCCAAGGGCCGGCGCAACTTCTTTGCCTCGTTCGCCCAACTGGGCAGCCCGGCGGGCCTGATCCTGTCGCTGCTGGCCTTCGGCGCGGTCACCCGCCTGCCGGAAGAAGACCTGATGAACTGGGGCTGGCGCGTGCCGTTCCTGGCCAGCGCGCTGTTGCTGCTGGTGGGCCTGGCGATTCGCCTGGGGGTGAATGAGTCGCCCGAGTTCATCGCCAGCCGCGAGCAGGCGGAAAAGGCCCGGCGCAAGGAGCAGGCCCCGGTATTCGAAGTGCTGCGCACGGCCTGGCGCCCGCTGTTGCTGTGCATCGGTGCCAATACCCTGGGTATTGCCGGTGTCTACTTCACCAACACCTTCATGATCAGCTACACCACCCAGCAGTTGCAGCTGGAGCGTTCGTTGATCCTGGAGTGCCTGTTCTTCGTGGCGATCATCCAGTTCTGCGTGCAGCCGTTGGCCGCCTGGCTATCGGAAAATATCGGCGCCACCCGCTTCCTGGCCCTGGTCGCGCTGCTGGCGATGGCCTCGCCGTACCCGATGTTCGTGCTGGTCAGCTCGGGCCAGGGCCCGTTGATCGTACTCGGCATCGCCCTGGCCGCCACGTGCATGGCGTCGTTCTACGCGGTGATCGCCGGCTATGTCAGCGGCATGTTCGACACCCGCGTGCGCTACACCGCCATTTCCCTGGCCTACCAGATCTGCGGCGCCATCGCGGGCGGCCTGACCCCGCTGATCGGTACCTGGCTGGCCCACACCTTCACCGGCCAATGGTGGCCGATGGCGGTGTTCTACACCCTGATCGCCACTATTTCGCTGGTCTGCGTGCTCGCCCTGGCGCGCCAGTACGCCCGTAGCCAGCGCCTGGAACTGGCCTGATCGAACCGCTTTTTTCTGGAGTACCCGCACATGTTGAAAAGCAATGGCGAACGCCTGTGGGCGAGCCTGATGGCCATGGCCGAAATAGGCGCTACCGCCCGTGGCGGCAGCTGCCGCCTGGCCCTGAGCGACGAGGACAAGGCTGGCCGTGAACTGTTCAGCCACTGGTGCCGCGAAGCCGGCCTGACGCTGACTGTGGATGCCATCGGCAACCTGTTCGCCCGCCGCGCTGGCAGCGACCCCGATGCAGCGCCGGTGATGATGGGCAGCCACCTCGACACCCAACCTGAGGGCGGCCGTTTCGATGGCGTCTACGGTGTGCTGGCAGGCCTTGAAGTGGTGCGCCGGCTCAATGACCTGAACATCCAGACGCGCAAGCCGCTGGAAATCGCCGTATGGACCAACGAGGAGGGCGCCCGCTTCACCCCGGCCATGTTCGGTTCGGCGGTGTTCACCGGTACCCTGGCGCTGGACGAAGCGCTGGCCATTCGCGATGCCGATGGCATCAGCGTCGCCGACGAACTGCAGCGCACCGGTTACGCCGGCCGGCGCCCGCTGGGTGGCCAGGTCGATGCCTATTTCGAGGCCCACATCGAGCAAGGCCCGATCCTTGAAGACAACGCCAAGGCCATCGGCGTGGTCAGCGGCGGGCAGGCTATCCGATGGCTCGACGTCACGGTCGAAGGCATGGCCGCGCACGCCGGTACCACGCCGATGCCACTGCGCAAGGATGCCCTGTATGGCACCGCGCGGATGATCCAGGCAGTCGAGCAACTGGCTGCCGATTTTGCCCCTGAAGGCCTGACCACGGTGGGTGAACTGTCCATCGCCAAGTCCTCGCGCAACACCATTCCGGGGCTGCTGCAGTTCACAGTCGACTTGCGTCATCACCGGGACGAAGCCATCGAGGCGATGGAACGCGAGCTGACTTTGAAGCTGCAAGCCATCGCCAATCAACGCGGGTTGCAGGTGCGTATCGAGCGCCACTGGACAAGCCCGGCCACGCCATTCGATGCCGATTGCGTAGCCGCCGTGCAGCAGGCGGTGGATGGCCTCGGCTATGCCCAGCAGTCGATCGTCAGCGGCGCCGGCCACGACGCCATCCTGCTGGCCCGCTACTGCCCGACCGCCATGGTGTTCATCCCCTGTGTCGGCGGCTTGAGCCACAACGAAGCCGAAGACGTGTTGCCCGACGACGCCCGCCAGGGTGCCGATGTACTGCTCAATGCCGTGCTGGCCCGCGCGGGCATTGTCGAACAAGGAGAAGCCTGATGCGTTGCTACTTCCACCCCGAACAACTGCTGCACCACCCACGCAGCTACTACTCGCGCGGCGCCATGCGCACCCCGCAGGAAGTCCCCGAACGCGCCCAGCGCCTGCTGCAGGCGGCCAAGGATCTGGGCTTCGACATCCGTCAGCCGGAGGACGCCGGCCTCGAACCGCTCAAGGCAGTGCACGGCGAGGCCTACCTGGCCTTCCTCGAAGAGGCCCATGCGCGCTGGAAGGAAGTGCCCGAGGACTGGGGCGACGAGGTCATGTCCAACATCTTCGTGCGTGAACCCAACGCCTTGCGCGGCATCCTCGCCCAGGCCGGGCGCTACCTGGCTGACGGCAGCTGCCCTGTAGGCGAACACACCTGGCGCTCGGCCTATTGGTCTGCGCAAAGCGCAGTGGCCGGTGCCAAGGCCATTCTCGACGGCGAGCCGGCGGCCTATGCCCTGTGCCGGCCGCCAGGCCACCATGCGCGCTTCGATGCGGCCGGTGGTTTCTGCTACCTCAACAACGCCGCTGTCGCTGCCCAGGCCTTGCGCAGCCGCTACAGCCGCGTGGCCATCCTCGATACCGACATGCACCACGGGCAGGGGATTCAGGAAATTTTCTACGACCGCCGGGATGTGCTGTATGTGTCGGTACATGGCGACCCCACCAATTTCTACCCGGGTGTGGCCGGGTTCGCGGACGAGCGTGGCAGCGGTGCGGGGGAGGGGTACAACCTCAACTTGCCGATGGCGCATGGGGCTAGCGAAGCGGACTTCATGGGCCAGCTGGAGATCGCGCTGGCGGCGGTGAAGGACTTTGGCGCCGAGGTGCTGTTGTTGTCGCTGGGGTTCGATATCTACGAACTCGACCCGCAGAGCAAGGTGGCGGTGACGACTGAAGGGTTTGCGGTATTGGGCGAGCGGATTCGGGCGATGCGCTTGCCGTGCCTGATCGTGCAGGAAGGGGGGTATCACCTGGAAAGCCTGGAGGCGAACGCGCAGGCGTTTTTTGCCGACAAGGCGGACTGGCGATAAGGAGGGGCGGGGCTGACAGGTGCTTGCCATGACAGTTTCAGCGCCTATGAGATCGAGCGCCGCCCGCGCGGCGCTTCGCAGCACAAGGCTGCTCCTACATCTGTTTCAGGCCAATTATTCCTGTGCCTGGTGGGTTGCAGCCTTGGTGCATGACTGGAGATGGATGAAAAGCAGCAAAGCAACCTTCGATATCGAATGGAACAAACAAGGCGGGCAGAGGTGACCTCACAGGAGTGACTGGCCCGAAACAGATGTAGGAGCAGCCTTGTGCTGCGAAGCGCCGCGCGGGCGGCGCTCGATCTCTCAGGCGCTGAAAGTGTTGTGGCGAACACCCCGCAATCCGTTACATCCCACCCCGCCGCACATGCTTCACCAACACCTTCTCCAGCAACTCCCACATCGCCGGCTCGGTACTGAACGCCACGTTGAACCGCATCCACCCGGTCGCTTTGGCATCGACCATGAACAACTGCCCAGGCCCGAGCATGATGCCTTTCTCCAGCGCATCATCCAGCAACGCCGCGCTGTCCGGAATCGCCGGGTGGCGGGTCCAGATATACATCCCTTCATCCGACTCGATGAACAGCTCGAAGCCCAGCCGATGCAGATGCCGGCCAACTTCCTGGTGCGCCTCGGCCAGCCGCTGGCGCAGGCGCTTGAGGTGCTTGCGCCAACGCCCGTCGATGATCGCGGCATACACCACGCGCTCCATCACCTGCGAAGTGGTCAGGCCAGAGCGCATCTTCAGGTGCAGCAGCTTCTGCATCAGCTCGGGGTTGGCCAGCATGTAGCCGACCCGCACATTGGGCGAAATGCTCTTGGAGTAGCTGCCCACGTACACCACCTGCTGCAGGTGGTCGAGGCTGGCCAGGCACGGCTGCGGTTCGGCGACCATGTCGGCGTACAGGTTGTTCTCCACCAGGCGGAAGCCGTGCTGGCTGGCCAGTTGCAGCAGGCGGTGCAGCTGCGGTAGCGGCGTGCGCGAGCAGGTCGGGCTGTGCAGGTGCGGCTGGGTGAAGAATGCAGTGGGGCGGTGGTGGGTGAGCAACTGTTCCAGCTGGTTCAGGTCGTAGCCGGCCGGTGTGCGCGGCACGCCGACCAGGGTCGCGCCCTGGGTACGCAGGATGCTCATCAGGTTGGGGTAACCGGGGTCGTCCACCAGCACCACGTCGCCCGGGCGCACCAGGGTGCGCGCGGCCAGGTCCAGGGCCTGGCTGGCGCCATGGGTAAGCATCAGCTGCGCCGGGTTGGCAACGATCGACAGTTCCTGCTGCAGGTTCTGTGCGGTCAGTGCACGCAGCTCCATCAGGCCCATGGGGTCGCCGTAGCCCGACAGCTCCAGCGGGCTGCCGGCCACCTGGCGCAGGCCGCGGCGCAGGCCGTCTTCATACATCCAGTCGTTGGGCAGCCAGCCGCACCCGGGCTTGAACGGCAATTGGCGGATTTCGAAGATCTGCTGCAGGTACCACTCGGAGTTGAACGTTGGTCGACTGGTGTCGGCCTCGGCGTTGTGCGGGTCGAGCAATTCGCCCGCCGCGCGGTTGACGAAGAACCCCGCATTGCCCCGGCTCACCAGCAGGCCCTGGGCGACCAGACGGTCGTAGGCCTCGACCACGGTGAAGGTACTCACCGAATAGCTCGCGGCAAAGGCGCGGATCGAGGGGACCTTGGCGCCTGGCTTGAGGGTCTGGTTGTCGATCAGCTCGCGCAGCCCGTCGATGATCTGGTTCACCAGCGGGGTCGAGGAGTCTGGATGTAATTCGAACATTTGGGCCTTCAGGTTGCGTATCGCCCGGCGTTTGCAAGGTGTATTGCAAGGGCGACCTGTACAGTGCAGTGCGAGTTTCATGCCACTGTGCATGGCTCTCTGCGTCGGACATTTTTACATTAGGTGTCAGATATCGCCACCTAAAGCATGTTCAGTTCGCCCCAGGCGCCTGCCCTGGGGCGCGTCAGCAGGCCGCCATGGAAGGCCTGCGTGTGTTCGCTCACACCATCCTGCGCGCATTAGCACTGATGTACGTGAAACCGCCAGCCATCGGGGTTTCACAGTTTTCCTTGGATAAAAAGAAGCACGGGGTACACAACTGATGGACGCAACATCCACAACCACCACCGCGAAAAGCGGGCATGAGAGCAAGCTCAGTGCCTCGCTCAAGTCGCGCCACCTGACGATGATGTCGATCGCCGGGGTTATCGGCGGCGCCTTGTTCGTCGGTTCCGGCAGCGTGATTCACAGCGCCGGCCCAGCTGCTGTGCTGGCCTACCTGGCAGGCGGCATCCTGGTGGTACTGATCATGCGCATGCTGGGTGAAATGGCGACTTCCTCGCCAGACACCGGTTCGTTCTCCACCTACGCCGATCGCGCCATCGGCCGTTGGGCCGGTTTCACCATCGGCTGGCTGTACTGGTGGTACTGGGTCATCCTTATGGCCTGGGAAGCTTATGTGGCGGGCAAGATCCTGCATGGTTTCTTCCCCGACGTCAGCGTCAACGTGTTCGTGCTGGCCACGACCCTGTTGCTGATCACCGTCAACTTCTTCAACGTCAAGCACTACGGTGAGTTCGAGTTCTGGTTCGCCTTGATCAAGGTGATCGCGATTGTCTGCTTCCTGATCGTGTGTACCGCTGCCGTGCTGAACATCTGGCAGTTCGGTGAAGTGCGTGGCATCAGCCACCTCACCGCCGAAGGCTTCATGCCCAATGGCATCACCACCGTGATCGGTGCCCTGCTAGGGGTGATGTTCGCCTTCCTCGGTGCGGAAATCGTCACCATCGCCGCTTCCGAAGCCAAGGACCCGGCTGCACAGATCGTCAAGGCGACCAACTCGGTGGTCTGGCGTGTGTGCCTGTTCTACGTGGGTTCGATCTTCCTGATCGTCTGCCTGGTACCGTGGAACGATCCGCACCTGGGCGTTTCCGGCTATGGCGCCTACCGCCGCACCCTGGAGCTGTTGGGCGTGCCATATGCCGAGCTGCTGATGAACTTCGTGGTGCTGACCTCGGTGAGCAGTTGCCTGATCTCGGGCCACTACACCGCTTCGCGCATGCTGTTCTCCCTGGCCCAGCGTGGCGACGCGCCGTCGTTCTTCAAGATCACCCGCGCCGGCACCGGTGTACCGGTGTACGCGATCATGGGTTCGTGCGCCGTGGCCGTGGTGTGTGCGCTGATCAACTTCAGCGAGACCCTGCGCCCGAAAGACGTGCTGGAAACCCTGATGAACACCACCGGCATGATTGCCCTGCTGGTGTACCTGGTGATTGCTTTCTCGCAGCTGCGCATGCGCCGCAAGCTGGTTGCCGAAGGCAAGGAAGTACGCCTGAAGATGTGGCTGTTCCCATGGCTGACCTACCTGGTAATCGCGTTCATCGTGGCCGCCCTGGTAACCATGGCCTTCATGCCTGACTACCAGATCCTGGTGATCTCCACCGGTATCGCCGCGGCAATCGTGGTGGCGATGGGTGTGGTGCACCAGATCCGTACTGGCAAGCAGCACTAAGCGTCACTGCTTCTCGAAACGGCCGGCTCCCTGGGGGACCCGGCCGTTTTGCGTTATTGGGCCAGGGGTATATGGCCGCCTGTTACATGGCATATGCTGAACACATTGCCCGCCCAAAGGAGCTTCACATGGCCTGGTCCGCCACCCAGTATTCGCAATTCGAAGACGAGCGTACCCGCGCGGTGCGTGACCTGCTGGCCGCTGTACCGGCACGCCCGGTACGCCACGCCACCGACCTGGGCTGTGGCCCTGGCAATTCCACCGAGGTGCTGCTGCAACGTTACCCGGATGCCCAGGTGACGGCCCTGGACAGCGACCCGGACATGATCGACAAGGCCCGCGAGCGCAAACGGCTGTGCATCCCCCGCGTGCGCACGGTCATCGCTGACATTGCCGGCTGGTCCGCCCCCGAGCCGCAGGACCTGATCCTGGCCAATGCTTCGTTACAGTGGGTTCCCGACCACGCCTCGCTGTACCCGCACTTGGTGCGCCAGCTGAGCGAAGGTGCCAGCCTGGCCGTGCAGACCCCGGACAACCTCGATGAGCCGGCCCACCGGCAACTGCGCGAAATCGCCAGCCAGGGCCCATGGGCGGCGAAGTTCGCTGATTTCCAGCTGCCGCCACGGCACAACGCGGCGTTCTATTACGATCTGCTCAGCCCGTTGTGCGCGCGGGTGGATGTGTGGCGTACCACCTATCATCACCCTTTGGCCGGCGGTGCCGAAGCCGTGGTGGAATGGTTCAAGGGTTCGGCCTTGCGACCGTACCTGGCGCGGTTGGATCCCCAGGAGCAGACGGATTTCCTGCAGATGTACCTGCAGGCGATGCAACGCGACTACCCGCCGGCCACCGATGGCAAGGTGCTGTTGCCGTTCCCGCGGCTGTTCGTGATCGCTACCCGCTAGGGCGGCGCCAGCGCCAGGCCACGTAACCGTAGACGCCGAGGTTGAGCAGCAGCACGAACGTGCCCAGCAGCAGCTGGATGTGCGGTGTCAGCCCGGCGGGGTAGATCAACGGCCAGATATAGTGTTCGATGAAGCCGCCCTGATAGCCCGCGTCACCAGCCGCGCTGCGCATGCGGTTTTCCCAGGTGGTCAACGGGCAGCCCAGGTGCAGGCATTCCACCGCCAGGCCCCAGGCCATCGCCGGCAGGTGCAGCAGCAGGGCAGGGCGCCAGCGCAGTACCAGCAGGCCGCCGAACAGCACCAGCAGGATGAAGAGCAGGTGCAACAGGACCAGGGTGTCGGCAGCAAGGCGGTAGAGCATGGGTTGTGTGTCGAGGGTTGAGGTTATCCCAGCATAGTTGGGTTGCCTGTACGGGCCTCTTCGCAGCACAAGGCTGCTCCTACAGGGGGAGTGCGATAATCCTGTAGGAGCAGCCTTGTGCTGCGAAAGGGCCGGCACAGGGTTACAACCCTTCCTCCACCATCTGCAGGAAGGTCGCCACCACCCGCCGCGTGCGCTGCTCGCTCAGGCACACCAGTGTCTCGGTCAGGTGCCGCTGGCAATCGACGATCGGCAACGCGCACACCCGCGCATCCGCACCAAACTCCGCCGCCGACACCACCCCCACACCAATCCCCACCACCACCGCTTCCCGCGCCGCTTCCCGGCCTTCCACCTGGATCGCCGGGCGAATCCGCAGCCCGGCCCGTTGCATTTCTTCTTCCAGCGTCTGCCGCGTGACCGACCCGGGCTCGCGCAGCACCAGCGGCGTATCGTCCAGATCCGCCAGGCTGATCGCGCCGCGGCTGGCCCAGGGGTGCTGGTGCGAGACAAACGCCACCATCGGGTCGCGGCGCAGCGGCAGGCAGTGCAGCCGCTCATCGTCGACGTCCCGCCCCAGCAGGGCCAGGTCGGCCTGGTAGCTGAACAGCCGGGCCAGCGACTCGTCGGTGTTGCCGGTCTCGATCTTGACCTGGATGCCCGGGTAGCGCTGGCAGAAGCGGGCGATCTGCGGCAGCACGTGCACCGGCGCGTCCACCGCCAGCACCAGGCTGCCGGTGTGCAGCGCACGCGAATCCTGCAGCAGTTCATGGGCCTCGGCCTCGCAGGCGAACAGGCGCTGGCTGATGCCCAGCAGGCGTTCGCCGAGGTCGGTGAGCTGCACCGAACGCTTGTTGCGGTGGAACAGCAAGACGCCGAAGCGCTCCTCCAGTTTGCGCACCTGGTCCGACACCGCGGGCTGGGTAAGAAACAGCTTTTCGGCGGCGCGGGTAAAGCTGCCGTGCACCGCCACGGCGTGGAAGGCCTTGAGTTGTGCGTGGGAAACCGACATGACGACCTCAGTAACAAGCTGGGCTTATGTGTGAAATACGATAAATCGATTTTATTTATCTTAGCGCAACTGTTTCCATGCATGTCAGCCCGACGCTGGCACCACAAGTGCCGCCAGGGCCATGGCACCCAAACGGCGCCATCTGACCCGATGACAGCCTCGTCATCGCTGTGCGTAACACAAGAACAAGACAGGCGTTTCTTCACATTCTGCCGGCACACTCAAGCAAGAGGTCAGACTTACATGAACCAATCCCTAGCCGCGTTCAAACGCTGGCGTATCCAGATTTTCGCCATTACCTGGCTGGCCTACGCCGCCTTCTACTTCACCCGCAAGGCCTTCTCGGTGGCCAAGCTGGGCATCGGTGAAGACCCCGACTTCATGCTCGACAAGGCCGCCATGGCCAACCTCGACGCCATCTACCTGGCCGCCTACGCCGTGGGCCAGTTCACCTGGGGCATGCTTGCCGACCGCTTTGGCCCACGCGTGGTGGTGCTCGGCGGCCTGCTGATTTCTGCTGTTGCGGCGGTGGTGATGGGCAGCTACGCCACATTCCCGATCTTCGCCACCTGCATGCTGGTACAGGGCCTGGCGCAATCCACCGGCTGGGCCGGGTTGTGCAAGAACATCGGCAGCTTCTTCCCGGCGTCGCAGCGTGGGCGGGTGCTGGGCCTGTGGAGTTCCTGCTATGCCTTCGGCGGCCTGGTGGCCTCGCCGTTCGCCGGCTGGTGGGCCTACACCCTGGTCGGTACCTGGCACGCGGCGTTCTTCTCCAGTGCCGCGGTGGTGGCACTGGTGGCCGTGCTGTTCTTCTTCCTGCAGCGCAACAAGCCTGAAGACGTCGGCCTGCCGGCGGTGGAGCCCGAGCCGCAGAGCATGGCCCCGGCCGGCAACCTGTGCAGCGTGTGGGCGCCACTGAAGGAGATCATGCGCAACCGAACGGTGCTGACCCTGGGGCTGGCGTACTTCCTGTTGAAACCGGCGCGCTACGCCATCCTGCTGTGGGGGCCGGTGATCGTCTTCGAGCAGATGCCCTCGGTGGGCAAGGTGGGGGCAGCGATCATCCCGACAGCCTTCGAACTGGCCGGGCTGCTCGGCCCGATCATCATCGGCCTGGCCTCCGACAAGCTGTTCGGCGCCCGGCGCATGCCGGCCTGTGTCATCAGCCTGGTGCTGCTGACCGTGGCGCTGGCGGCATTCATGGCGGCCATGCACACCGGCAGCGTGATCCTGGTGGTGGCCCTGCTGTTCGTCATGGGCCTGACCCTGTACGGGCCGGATTCGATGATCAGCGGTGCCGCGGCCATCGACTTCGGCACCGCCAAGGCCGGTGCCACCGCAGCAGGCTTCGTCAACGGCTGCGGCTCGGTGGGGGCGGTGCTGGGCGGGCTGCTGCCGGGGTACTTCGATGGCGTCACGGTGTTCATCGTGTTTGCCGGCTGCGCGCTGTTCTCGGCGCTGGTGCTGCTGCCGCACTGGAACAGCCGCCCGGCCAGCGCTGCGCAAAGCACCGACGTGGCACCGAATACCAGCATGGCAATCAAGCCACTGCGTACCTGAAAGGAAAGCGAGCGAATGAGACCCTTCTGGCTGCAACAGGCCCTGGATTCGGCGCAAGAGGCGGTGTGCCCGCCGCTGCAAGGCGATGCCCGTTGCGATGTATGCATCGTCGGCGGCGGCTATACCGGCCTGTGGACCGCACTGATGCTCAAGGAAGCGGTGCCGGCCCTGGATATCGTGCTGATCGAGGCCGATATCTGCGGTGCCGGTGCCAGTGGCCGCAATGGTGGCTGTGCGTTGTCCTGGTCGGCCAAGTACTTCACCCTCGAGCGGCTGTTCGGGGTGGCCGAGGCGGTGCGCCTGGTGCGTGAGTCGGAGCGCAGCATCGGTGAGATCGGCGCGTTCTGCGCGGCCAATGGCATCGACTGCGACTACCGCCTGGACGGCACGCTGTACACCGCCACCAACGCTGCGCAGGTCGGCGCCACCGACGCGGTGATCGCCGCGCTGGAGCAAAAGGGGATCAATTCGTTTCGCCGCCTGCCGCTGCAGCAGCTGCAGCGCCTGGCGGGTTCGGCGCGGCACCTGGAAGGCTGGTTCTCGCCGGCCGCGGCCACGGTGCAGCCGGGCAAGCTGGTGCGCGGCCTGCGCCGGGTGGCCTTGCAGCGCGGCGTGCGCATCCATGAGGGCACCGCCATGACCGGGCTGGAGCACGGCGCCCCGGTGCAGGTGCGCACGGCGCATGGCACGGTGCGCGCCGACCGCGTGGTATTGGGCCTGAATGCCTGGATGGCGCGGGCTTTCCCGCAGTTCGAGCGCAGTGTGGCGATTGTTTCCAGCGACATGGTGATCACCGAACCTTGCCCTGAGCTGCTGCACCAGATCGGCCTGGACAGCGGCATCAGCGTGCTCGATTCGCGGATTTTCGTGCATTACTACCACAACACCTCCGATGGTCGGCTGATGCTCGGCAAGGGCGGCAATACCTTCGCCTATGGCGGGCGCATGTTGCCGGTGTTCGACCAGCCGTCGCCGTACCGGCCGCTGCTGCGTGAAAGCCTGGGCGGGTTCTTCCCGGCACTGGCGCAAGTGCCGCTGGCGGCCAGCTGGAACGGGCCGTCCGACCGCTCGGTGACCGGTTTGCCGTTCTTTGGCCGGCTGAACGGGCAGGGCAACGTGTTCTACGGCTTTGGTTACTCCGGCAGCGGCGTCGGGCCGTGCCACATGGGCGGGCAGATTCTGTCGTCGCTGGCACTGGGGCTGGATAACCCATGGACCCGTTCGCCGCTGGTCAAGGGGCCGCTGGGGCTGTTCCCGCCCGAGCCGATTCGCTACCTGGGCTCGCTGATGGTGCGCAATGCCATCCGCCGCAAGGAGCGGGCAGAGGACCGCGGGCAGCGGCCGCGGAGGCTGGATGTGCGGTTGGCGCGGTTCGCGGCGGCGGCGGGCAAAGCCGATAAAGGCTGATGAGATTTCTTGTCGAATACAGGCCAGAGGGCGTATAAACTGCACCCACTTTTGGCCGGTCGCTTCCTGAACCGGCCGCTGAAACAAGA
Organism: Pseudomonas sp. ABFPK; assembly: GCF_001586765.1. NCBI lineage: Bacteria > Pseudomonadati > Pseudomonadota > Gammaproteobacteria > Pseudomonadales > Pseudomonadaceae > Pseudomonas > Pseudomonas sp. ABFPK. The sequence goes on from NZ_LQXW01000010.1 coordinate 35,529, forward strand.
GAGTCGACATGGGCGCACAGTGGAAAGCCAAACATAAAGAAGCCGCGGCCAACGCCAAAGGCAAGATCATGGGCAAGCTGTCCAAAGAGATCCAGATCGCCGCCAAGTCCGGCGCCGACCCGGACATGAACCCACGCCTGCGCCTGGCCATCGAGCAGGCCAAGAAGGCCTCGATGACCCGCGAGACCCTGGAGCGCGCAATCCGCAAGGGCGCGGGCCTGGACGGCGATGCCGTGCAGTACTCGGCGGTAAGCTACGAAGGTTTCGCCCCGCACCAGGTGCCGCTGATCGTCGAGTGCCTGACCGACAACGTCAACCGCACCGTCGCGCAAATCCGCGTGCTGTTCCGCAAGGGCCAGCTGGGTGCCAGCGGTTCGGTGGCCTGGGACTTCAACCATGTCGGCCTGATCGAAGCCACCCCGAACGGCGACGCCGACCCGGAAATGGCGGCCATCGAAGCCGGCGCCCAGGACTTCGAGGAAGGTGACGAAGAGGGTTCGACCCTGTTCATCACCGACACCACCGACCTTGACGCCGTGCAGAAGGCCCTGCCGGAGCACGGCTTCACCGTGACCTCGGCGAAGATCGGCTACACCCCGAAGAACCCGGTGAGCGCGGCCAGCCTGAGTGCCGAAGCGCTGGCCGAGGTGGAAGCGTTCCTCGAAGCCATCGACGAGAACGATGACGTGCAGAACGTTTATGTTGGTCTGACTGACTGATCTGCTTCTCTGGGGCCGCTTTGCGGCCCATCGCGACACAAGGCCGCTCCTACAGGGGAACGCATGACCCATGTAGGAGCGGCCTTGTGCCGCGAAACGAGGGAAAAGCCCTCGCCAGCGGTCTGGAGCCGAACCCCGATGAACCCCGCTTTCGCCTCCCTCAGCCTCGCCCACCTGCGCACCCTCGACCACCTGCTGCAGCTGAAGAACCTCAGCCACGCCGCCGAGCGCCTCGGCGTCAGCCAGTCCGCACTTAGCCGCCAGCTGGCCCACCTGCGCGAAGCCTTCGACGACCCCTTGTTGGTACGCCAGGGCCGCGGTTACGTACTCAGCGAACACGCCGAAGCCCTGGTCGAACCCCTGCGCCAGGTTCTCGAGGAGCTGCACGCCCTGCGCCAGCCCGCGGTGTTCGACCCGGCGCGTTGCGAGCGGCGCTTCTGTCTGGCCGCGTCGGACTATGTGGCCGAGCACATGCTGCCGCTGCTGGTGGCGGCGCTGGAGCGCGAAGCGCCGGGAGTATCGCTGGAGTACCGCACCTGGCAGGCCGGCCAGTACGCCTTGCTGGCCAGCGGCGAGATCGACCTGGCCACCACCTTGTTCGACGAGTCGCCACCCAACCTGCACGGTCGGCTGTTGGGCGAGGACCGGGCAGTGTGCCTGATGCGCCACGACCACCCGCTGGCTGCCCACGGTGCGCTCAGCCAGGCCGACTACCTGGCGCACAAGCATGTGCGTATTTCCGGCGGAGGCGACAAGGACAGCTTCATCGACCGCCACTTGCGCGCCCAGGGCCTGCAACGGCAGGTCAGCCTGGAAGTGCCGTTCTTCTCGGCCACCGTGCAGGTGATTGCCAACAGCCAGGCGCTGGCCACCGTGCCCGAGCACATCGCCCGGCAGCTGTGCCGCCTGCATGACCTGGCCTGGCGGCCGCTGGGTTTCATCGACCACAGCCAGCGCTACTGGGTGGTGTGGCACCAGCGCCTGCAGGCCTCGGCCGAACACCGCTGGTTGCGCAACCGGGTGTTCGAGTTGTGGCGCCAGTCGCAGTTCGGTGTGCAGGGTGGGCATGCGGGTTTGCCATAGCAGGTATGCGCGAGGCGGGGTTATTCACTTCGGGATAGGTGCCTAGACTGGGGCATTGTGTTGCCTGTACCGGCCTCTTCGCGGGTACAGGCGGCGAACCACCCACAGGAGAACCCAGGTGACCCCCGAACAATTCCGCCAGTACGGCCACCAACTGATCGACCTGATCGCCGACTACCGCCAATCCGTCGGCGAGCGCCCGGTCATGGCCCAGGTTGAGCCCGGCTATCTCAAGGCTGCGTTGCCTGCACAGGCCCCCCGGCAAGGCGAACCTTTCGCCGCGATCCTCGACGACGTCAACCAGTTGGTCATGCCCGGCCTGTCCCATTGGCAGCACCCGGACTTCTACGGCTACTTCCCCTCCAATGGCACCCTGTCGTCGGTCCTCGGTGACTTCCTCAGCACTGGCCTGGGCGTGCTGGGCCTTTCCTGGCAGTCCAGCCCGGCCCTGAGCGAGCTGGAGGAAACCACCCTCGACTGGCTGCGTCAGCTGCTCGGCCTGTCTGGCCAATGGAGCGGGGTGATCCAGGACACCGCATCCACCAGCACCCTGGTGGCGCTGATCTGCGCACGGGAACGCGCCAGCGACTACGCACTGGTACGCGGCGGCCTGCAAGCCCAGGCCAAGCCGCTGATCGTCTATGTCAGCGCCCATGCCCACAGCTCGGTGGACAAAGCCGCATTGCTGGCCGGTTTTGGCCGCGACAACATACGCCTGATCCCGACCGACGAACGCTACGCTCTGCGCCCGGAGGCCCTGCAGGCTGCGATCGAGCAGGATCTGGCCGCTGGCAACCAGCCTTGCGCGGTGGTCGCGACCACCGGCACCACCGCCACCACAGCCCTCGACCCACTGCGGCCGATCGGCGAGATCGCCCAGGCCCATGGCCTGTGGCTGCATGTGGACTCGGCCATGGCCGGCTCGGCGATGATCCTGCCGGAATGCCGCTGGATGTGGGACGGCATCGAGCTGGCCGATTCGCTGGTGGTCAACGCGCACAAGTGGCTGGGCGTGGCCTTCGATTGCTCGATCTACTACGTGCGCGACCCACAGCACCTGATCCGGGTGATGAGCACCAACCCCAGCTACCTGCAGTCGGCGGTGGACGGCGAGGTGAAGAACCTGCGTGACTGGGGTATCCCGCTGGGCCGCCGGTTCCGCGCGTTGAAGCTGTGGTTCATGCTGCGCAGCGAGGGGGTCGAGGCGTTGCAGGCGCGGCTGCGGCGTGACCTGGACAATGCCCAGTGGCTGGCCGGGCAAATCGGCGCGGCGGCGGAGTGGGAGGTGCTGGCGCCGGTGCAGTTGCAGACGTTGTGCATTCGCCATCGGCCGGCGGGGCTGGAAGGGGAGGCGCTGGATGCGCATACCAAGGGCTGGGCCGAACGGCTGAATGCGTCCGGGGATGCCTATGTGACGCCGGCGACGCTGGATGGGCGGTGGATGGTGCGGGTGTCGATTGGCGCATTGCCGACCGAGCGGGAGCATGTCGAACAGCTCTGGGCGCGCTTGCAGGAAGTGGTCAAGGGCTGAAACTGCCGGGGCCGCGTTGCGGCCCATTCGCGGGCAAGCCCGCTCCCACAGGGACCGCACAAGACTTGAAGCCTATGCGGTCAAGGTGGGAGCTGGCTTGCCGGCGAAAGGGCTGCAGAGCAGCCCCCTGCAATCTCAGTTGCTCACCGCCTGAAAGCTCCCTTTACGGCTAGCTTCATACGCGGTCTTGTCCATCGGCTTGGCATCGGGGTTACCCAGGTCTTCCATCGCCAGGCGATGGGTTTCCGGTGCAATGTAGGCTGCCAAAGCACACACGCAGGTGATGAAGAACGCCAGGCTACCAACCACCAACGGGATGTTGTCCGAACCAGGCGGGGCAACCAGGGCGAACAGCGCCGGCAGCATGGCGGTCAGCATGGTGCCGATGTTCTGCGCGATGGCCATGGCCGAAACACGGTAGCGGGTGTGGAACAGCTCTGGGTAGAAGCTTGGGAACACCGCGTTGTAACCCTGGTACACCATGCCCCACATCACGATCGACGAGGCGAACGCCAGCGGTACGTTCTGGATGCTGATCGCATACAGGTAGACGAAGGCCAGCAGGCCAGAGCCCAGGCAACCGGCGATCATGGTCGGGCGACGGCCAATCTTGTCGGACAGGTTGCCGACAAACGGAATCACCAGCACCGCAACGATGTTGCCGACTACCGGAATCCACAGGTACACGCTCTTGTCGAAGCCGATGCCATAGGCCGGCTGCACCGCGTAGGCCGCACCGAAGATGGTGGCGACCACCGGGATCACGTTCATCAAGGCCATGAACATCACCAGCACCATGTGCTTCCAGCTGTGGCGGAAGGCCTCGCTGATCGGCGACTTGGCGACCTTGTCCTGCTTCTCTTCCTTCACGAACGCCGGGGTTTCGTGCACTTCCTTACGGATGATGAAGCCGGCGATCAGCACGAAGGCGCTCAGCAGGAACGGAATGCGCCAGCCCCAGTCGTTGAAGGCTTCGCTAGGCATGAAGTAGGCCAGTGGCAGGAACACTGCCGCCGCCAGCACCTGGCCAGCCTGCACGCCTTGCAAGGTGAAACTGGCGTAGTAGCCCCGTCGACCGAACGGTGCGTGCTCCATGATCATGGAACTGGCTCCGGAGATTTCCCCGGCCACGGCAAAGCCCTGGACCAGGCGCAGCACCACCAGCAACGCCGGGGCGAGCAGGCCGATGTCGTGGTAGGTGGGCAGCAGGCCAACGGCCATGGTCGACAGGCCCATCAGGAACATGCACAGCAGCAGTACGTTCTTGCGGCCGCGGGTGTCACCCCAGTGGCCCAGCACGAAGGCGCCGACCGGGCGCGCCAGGTAACCCACGCCGTAGGTGGCCAGCGAGGCAATGATGGCCATTTTCGGGTCGGTGTTGGGGAAGAAGATCTGCGGGAAAATCAGCGCAGCAGCCTGGGCGTAGATGAAGAAGTCGTAGTACTCGAGTGCCGAGCCTATCCATCCACTGGCAGTCGCTTTCTTGGCTTGAGAGCTGGAGTGAGCCATCGTTGTCTCCGTTGTTATTGTTGTTTGCACAGGTTCCGCCGGAGATTCGCCAAGGCAGGAGGCGAGGGTCGGTGTGCCTGCGTCTGTGGTTCATGTTGACCACGGGCCAGTGGGCTGGCAATTCGCTAAAACCGGTTTTGTTCGATAATCGAACGCAAAACTAACCATTCCGTACAAAGAGATTGAAGCGACGACTTTACCTGCGAATAATCGATCGTGCCAGGAACTGTGGCGCTGATTTTCCAGGTCCTGCCCTGGCCTTGATCCTCTAACAACAAGGAACTCCCGCCATGCAGCGTTCGATCGCTACCGTGTCCTTGAGCGGCACCCTGCCGGAAAAGCTCGAAGCCATCGCCGCCGCCGGTTTTGACGGCGTCGAGATCTTCGAAAACGACCTGCTCTATTACGCCGGCAGCCCGCGCCAGGTACGGCAGATGTGCGCCGACCTGGGTATTGCCATCACCCTGTTCCAGCCGTTCCGCGATTTCGAGGGTTGCCGCCGCGACCGCCTGCAGAAGAACCTCGACCGCGCCGAGCGCAAGTTCGACCTGATGCAGGAACTGGGCACCGACCTGGTGCTGGTATGCAGCAACGTCCAGGCCGATGCCCTGGGTGAAGAGCAATTGCTGGTCGACGACCTGCGCCTGCTGGCCGAGCACGCCGGCAAACGCGGCCTGCGCATTGGCTACGAAGCCCTGGCCTGGGGCCGCCACGTCAACACCTACCAGCAAGTCTGGAACCTGGTGCGCCAGGCCGACCACCCGGCCCTCGGGGTGATCCTCGACAGCTTCCACACCTTGTCGCTCAAGGGCGACCCGAGCGCGATCCGCGATATCCCCGGCGACAAGATCTTCTTCGTGCAAATGGCCGACGCGCCGATCCTGGCCATGGATGTGCTGGAGTGGAGCCGCCACTTCCGCTGTTTCCCGGGGCAGGGCGAGATGGACATGGCCGGTTTCCTGGCGCCGATCCTTGCCACCGGCTACCGTGGGCCGCTGTCGCTGGAAATCTTCAACGACGGCTTCCGCGCCGCACCGCCCCGGCAGAATGCCGCCGACGGCCTGCGTTCGCTGCTGTATCTCGAAGAGCACACCCGCCTGCGCCTGGAGCAGGAAGGTACCTCGATCGAGCCCGGTGTGCTGTTCACCCCACCGGCGGCCAGTGCTTATGACGGCGTGGAGTTCCTCGAGTTTGCAGTCGACGAAGCCGTCGGCGCGCGCCTGGGCAGCTGGCTGAAGCGCCTGGGCTTTGCCGATGCCGGCAAGCACCGCAGCAAAGAGGTGCAGTTGCTGCGTCAGGGCGATATCAACATTGTGCTGAACGCCGAACCCTATTCCTTCGGCCACAATTTCTTCGAGGCCCACGGGCCGTCGCTGTGCGCCACCGCGCTGCGGGTCAAGGACCAGCAAGCCGCCCTGAAGCGCGCCACCGCCTTCCGTGGCCAGCCATTCCGTGGCCTGGTCGGGCCCAACGAGTGCGAAGTGCCGGCGGTACGTGCGCCAGATGGCAGCCTGCTGTACCTGGTGGAGCAGGGCACTGCCGGCCAGACCCTGTACGACACCGACTTCAGCCTGGACAAGAACGCCACCGCCACCGGCGGCCTGCGCCGTATCGACCACATGGCCCTGGCCCTGCCGGCCGAGTCGCTGGACAGCTGGGTGCTGTTCTACAAGAGCCTGTTCGATTTCGAAGCCGATGACGAAGTAGTGCTGCCGGACCCGTACGGCCTGGTCAAGAGCCGCGCGCTGCGTAGCCAATGCGGCACCCTGCGCCTGCCGCTGAACATCTCGGAAAACCGCAACACCGCGATAGCCCATGCGCTGTCCAGCTATCGTGGTTCGGGCGTGCACCACATCGCTTTCGATTGCGACGACATCTTCCGCGAAGTGGCGCGGGCCAAACTGGCCGGGGTACCGTTGCTGGAGATCCCGCTGAACTACTACGACGACCTGGCGGCGCGTTTCGATTTCGACGACGAGTTCCTCAGCGAACTGGCCTACTACAACGTGCTGTACGACCGCGATGCCCAAGGCGGCGAGCTGTTCCACGTGTATACCGAGCCGTTCGAAGAGCGTTTCTTCTTCGAGATCATCCAGCGCAAGGGGGGTTATGCTGGTTACGGTGCGGCCAACGTCGCGGTGCGCCTGGCAGCCATGGCCAAGGCCCGCAGCGGGGCGGTGCGCAAGCCGGTCCTCTGAGCCCGGCGCGGTCCCTGTAGGAGCGGCCTTGTGTCGCGATGGGCCGCAAAGCGGCCCCAGGATTTCAGCAGCACCGCATGAATCCTGGGGCCGCTTTGCGGCCCATCGCGACACAAGGCCGCTCCTACACCGACCGCGTGTGCTTCAAGGGCGTTCGGCCACCAACAGCAGCGACTGTGGCAGCGCACTCTGGGGGTGCTGTGGCTCCTGCAGGCTGACCAGCCGCAACCCCGCCATGTCCAGCGCGTTCAGCCAGCTGGCCAGGGTGCGGAAGTACCACGGCATCACCTGCCAATCCCCGGCGAACCCGGCAAACGACTCTTCCCGCCAGCCATCCTGGTAATCGCCATCCGCCACGCTCCACGGGTGCAGGGTCTGGATCACTAGCGCACCGCCAGGCGCCAGCAAGGCATTCATCGCTGCCAGCAGCGGGATGATGTCCTGCTGCAACAGGGCGAAGTTGGCACAGATCAGGTCATAGTCCTTGCCAACATAGGCCTGCGCAGCGGCCAGCTGGGCATAGCTGGCCAGGTGTACCTCGGCGGAACCCGCAGCACGCGCGGCATCCACCAGCGCCCGGTCACCGTCCACACCTACCGCCTCGACACCCCGGTCGCCCAGCGCGCGCAGCAGCCAGCCTTCACCACAGCCCAGGTCGAGCACCCGTTCGGGCTGGCGGCCAAGAATGGCCAGCAGGATGGCCTGGTCGGTAACCTGGCGACGGCTGTCGATACTGCCGCTGCGCACCGCATCGATCCAGGCCTGGGCGTTGTGCTGCCAGCTGTCGAGCAAGGCGTCTTCAGGGTTGCGCATGTTCATCTCCGTTGGATTGGAGATAGGCCCTGCGACCTATCACTACCCTCTGTAGGAGCAGCCTTGTGCTGCGAAGAGGTCAGTATGGCAGACAGATTTCCGCCAGCCATGCGGGCATCTTCGCAGCACAAGGCTGCTCCTACAGTGGGCTCGACAGATGGGTGGCAAGCCCCGCCAGGGCACAGGCTATCAACACCTGGATCACCCCACGCTTGTAACGGAACAGCGCCACCGCCGCCGCCAGCGCAATCAGCGCCGAAGGCCAGTCGAACCGCCCGTCGAAACCGGCCGGCCACAATACGTGGTAGCCGAAGAACAGCGCGAGGTTGAGGATCACGCCCACTACCGCCGCGGTTATCCCGGTCAGCGGGGCGGTGAATTTGAGTTCGTTGTGGGTAGATTCCACCAGCGGGCCACCGGCCAGGATGAACAGGAACGAGGGCAGGAAGGTGAACCAGGTCACCAGGCTCGCCGCTACCGCGCCGGCCATGAACGCCTGGTCGGTGCCGAACATGGGGTGCAGGTAGCCACCGACGAAGCCGACGAAGGCCACCACCATGATCAGCGGCCCGGGGGTGGTTTCCCCCAACGCCAGGCCATCGATCATCTGCGTCGGCGACAGCCAGCCGTAATGGCTGACGGCCCCCTGGTAGACGTAGGGCAGCACCGCGTAGGCGCCGCCGAAGGTCAGCAATGCCGCCTTGGTGAAGAACCAGCCCATTTGCGTCAAGGTGCCTTGCCAGCCAAAGGTAGCCATCAGTACACCCATGGGCAGCAGCCACAGCGCGGCACCCACCAGCAGCAGGCCCAGCAGCCGCCCCCAGCTGAAGCGGGCGTGCTCTGGCGCCGGTGTGTCGTCGTCGATCACGGCCGGGCCATGGCTGGCCCTGGCTGCGCCGTGGCCACCACCAGGCGCGAACTGCCCCGGTAGCAGCCGCCCGCCGATATGGCCCAGCAGCGCGGCCGCCAGCACGATCAGCGGGAAGGGAACGTCGAGCGCGAAAATGGCCACGAACGAGGCCGCGGCAATGGCCCACAACCAGCCGTTTTTCAGGGCGCGCGTGCCAATGCGATGTGCGGCATGCACGACGATGGCGGTCACGGCCGGCTTGATCCCGTAGAAAATACCAGCCACCACCGGCACTTCGCCCCAGGCCAGATAGACCCACGACAGGCCGATCAGGATGAACAGCGACGGCATTACGAACAGGGTGCCGGCAATCACCCCACCCCAGGTGCGGTGCATCAGCCAGCCAATGTAGGTGGCCAGTTGCTGGGCCTCGGGGCCAGGCAGCAGCATGCAGTAGTTGAGGGCATGCAGAAAGCGCCGCTCGCTGATCCAGCGGCGCCGCTCCACCAGTTCCTGATGCATGATCGCTATCTGCCCCGCCGGGCCGCCGAAGCTGATGAAACCCAGCTTCAGCCAGAACAGCAAGGCCTCGATCCGGCTGATGTGACCACGCGTTTGCTCGGCGGCGCCTTGCAGGTGTTCCGTCATTTTCTTCCCTTTGGTATTCAGCTGGCCGCAGCGCGCTGTCGCTTGATCCGGTACATATCGCCATCAGCATGGCGCAGCAGCATGTCGGCATCATTGCCGTCTTCGGGGAAACGGGCCACGCCAATGCTGCAGGACGGCGCTCCGATGCCTGCAAACTCGGCGCCGAGTGGCTCGGCCATGGCTGCCAGGATACGTGCCACCTGCTCGACAATGGCCTCTGGTGAGGCGTAGTCGGTCAACAGCACGGTGAACTCGTCACCGCCCATCCGCGCCACTGTATCGGTCGCCCCAACGCAGCCTTCCAGGCGCCGCGCCAGGGTGCACAGCACCCGGTCGCCCACGCTGTGGCCGTGGTTGTCGTTGATATCCTTGAAGTCGTTGATATCGATGAACAGCAACGCCAGCGGATGGTTGTGGTGCCGGGCCGCGACAAGTGCGGTGCCCAGCCGCTCATTGAACATGGCCCGGTTGGCCAGGCGAGTCAGCGGGTCATGGTGGGCCAGGAAACGCAATTCTTCCTCGGCCTGGTGTTGGGCGGTGATATCCCGCGCTACACCAATGCGGGCATTGGCCTCATCGGACCAGGAGGCCGACCACAGGATATGCACGATACTGCCATCCTTGCGGATGTAGCGGTTACGGAAGTCGTAATGGGGTTGGCCGTTCATCACCCGTACGATCGACGCGCGGGTAATCGCCAGGTCGTCAGGGTGCATGTAGTCGGTGATCGGTGTGCCGATCAGCTCGCAGGCCTGGTAGCCCAGCAGCGCCTCGCAGGCATCGCTGACGAAAACGATCTGGTTGTCCCTGTCGACCACGAACACCGTGTCCAGCATCAGGTGGATCAGCCTGGGGTATAACGATTGCAGGTCTACGGGCATGGGGCATGGCGTCCGCGGCGGGGTCACCGATCATAGCCTGAAATGGAACAAAATGCGGTAGGCGCCGCTGTGGGAGCGGGCCGCCGATAGTCAGTTGCTTACTATCAGTTCCGGCCCGAGGTAATCGTTGATCTGCTGGATATCGTCATCTCCCAGGCTGCCCACCGACGATGCCAGGCGCAGCCGCGACATCAGGTAGTTCAGCTTCGCCTCGAACAGGTCATGCCGGGCGTCAAAAAGCAATTCCTCGGCATTGAGCACATCCGAGTTGGTGCTGGTGCCGCCCTCCCTGAAGCCCTTGCGGGCCGAAAGCAGCGAGCGTTCGTTGGATGCCACGGCCTTTTCCAGCGCCTGGATGCGCAAGGCGCCACTCTGTACGCCGCGGTACTCGCGGGTGGTGTCGGAGATCACTTCCTGGCGCGTGGCATCCAGTTCATCCAGTGCCTTGGAACTGTTGGCACTGGCCTGGCGGGTGAGGGCGCTGGTGCTGCCGCCGCTGTATAGCGGAATGTTCAGCTCCAGCCCGATCGAGCTGTAGTGGTTGCGCTGGTTCAGTTCGGAGATCGACTGGCTGCTGCCGGCGGTATAGCCCGCCACGAAATCAAGGGTCGGCCAGTGCCCGGCGCGGGCGCGTTTCACTTCTTCTTCGGCCAGCTCGTAGTTGTGCCGGCGCGCATGGATCAACGGGCTGTCGGCCTGGGCCTTGACCAGCCAGTCCTGCAGGTTGCCCGGCATCAGCGGCGGTGTGTTGAAGCCCGGCTGCAAGGTGGTCAGCGACTCCGGTGTTTCACCAATGTATTCCTCCAGCTTGCGGCGGGCGTTGACCAGGTTGTCCTGGGCCTCGATCAGGTCGGCCTCGGCCAGGTCGCGACGGGCTACCGACTCGTCGATGTCGGTGATGGTGCCAGCGCCCAGCTCCATGCGCCGCTTTGCCGACGCCAGCTGCTCTTCGAAGGCATTCAGCTTGGCCTTGGCCAGGGTGATGGTTTCGCTGGCCAGCAGCACGTCGAAGTAGGCTTCGGCCAGGCGCACCGCAGCGTCCTGGGTCTTGGCATCGAACACCGCCACGCTGTAGTCGGCACGCTGCTGGCCCTGGTGGTATTCGGCCATCTTCTGCTTGTTGAACAGCGGTTGGCGCAAACGCACGTTGGCGCCCTTGGAGTCATAGTCCAGGTCGCTATCCCGTCCACTCTGACGCTGGCTGCCATTGACCTTGTTGAAGTAGCCCGCAGCGTTGATCTGCGGCAGCAGGCCGGCCTGCCCGATGGCGCGGTTCTCACTGCCGGCTTCCTTCTCGTGCACCGCGGCGCGGTAGATCGGGCCCTGGTACTGCAGCAGGTCCCAGGCTTGCTTCAGGTCCATGGCACTGGCCTGTACGGACAACCCCAACAGGCACAACATCAGGCACGGGCGATTCATGTCATTGCTCCTTGAACGAGGCGTCCACGCGTTCGAGCATCGGCTTGAGCAGGTAGCTGAGCAGGTTGCGCTCGCCGGTCTTGATGGTGACGGTGGCCGGCATCCCGGGGCGGATATGGTTGCTGCCCAGCAGGGCCATGCCGTCCTGCGTCACTTCCACCTGGGCCAGGTAGTACGGTTGCTTGCTTTCTTCGTCCATCAGGCGGTCGGCGGAGATGGTCTTGACCCGCCCCGGGATATTCGGCGTCTTCGCATGGTTGAAGGCCGGGAAGGCCAGGTCCACGTTCAAGCCCGGCACCATCTTGTCGATGGCCTGCACCGGGATCATCGCGTCCACCTGCAACGGCTGGTCCAGCGGTACCACCTCCATGATCTTGGCCCCTGGCTGGATGATGCCGCCGACCGTGGCGATGCTCAGGGCCTGGACCATGCCGTCGATCGGCGAGCGGATCACCGTATGGGTCACTTCGTAGTCCAGCGCGCGCAGGCGATCGGCCAGGGTGGTGTTCTCCTTGGCGGTATCGGTCAGCTGCGATTCCACTTCCTTGAGGTAGTCGTGCTGGCGTTGCAGGATGCGCAGCTTGATCTCGGTGGCCTGGCTGCGCGCCCGGGCAATGTTGTTGAGGTTTTCGGCCTGGCCGGCGGACAGGTCGGCATTGTTGCGCTCCAGCTCCAGCAGGCGGTTGCGTGGTACATAGCCTTCGGCGGCGAGCACGCGTGTGCCTTGCAGTTCCTGGTTGAGGAAGCCGATCTGCGAGGCGCGGGCGCCGTACACCTGCTGCAGGCCCTTGAGCTGCACCGCCGTGGCAGCCAGGTTTTCCTCGAGGATGCTCAGTTCGCCGGCAAGGCCTGCGCGGCGGGTGTCCAGCAGGCGCTGTTGCAGGTCCATGGCTGCCAGCAGGCGCGGGTCGTCGCCGTAGTGCTCGAGCAGGGCAGGGTCGAAGGTAACCTGGTCGCGGCCATCGCGCTCGGCTTCCAGGCGGTTCTCCACGGTCTTGCTGACGATGTACTGGGCACTGACCGCACCCTGTTCGGCCACCGAGCGCAGGGCGTCCAGGCGTACCACCTCCTGGCCTTTCTTCACAACATCGCCTTCACGCACCAGGATCGCCTCGACCGTGCCACCGGTCAGGTGCTGTACGGCCTTGCGGTTGCTGCTGACCTTGACGGTACCGGTGGCGACCACACCGGCATCCAGCGGCGCCAGGCCCGACCACAGCAGGAAACCGCCAAAGCCGGCGACGACCAGCCACACGCCCCAGCGTGCCGGCCGATGAATGTCCAGGTCGATCTCGTTGCGAGCCTCGGCGGGAATCAACTCGGTGTGTTGGGTCATCTGCATGATCGGTCACTCCCGTACTTTTACCGACGCCAGCGGCGCAGCGGTCGCCGTCGGGATCACGCTGGCCTTGCGCAGCGCCGCGAACACTTCGTCACGGCTGCCGAGCATGTGCACGGCACCGTCACGCAGCATCAGCACCTTGTCGACCGCGCACAGCACATTGGGCCGGTGGGAAATCAGGATTACCGTGGCACCGCGCGCCTTGAGTTCGGCCAGCGCATCGACCAGGGCCTTTTCGCCAACGTCATCGAGGTTGGCGTTGGGCTCGTCCAGCACCACCAGGTTCGGTTCGCCATACAGCGCACGGGCCAGGGCGATGCGTTGCTTCTGGCCACCGGACAGCGGGCTGCCGTCGGCTGCCAGTCGGGTGTCGTAGCCCTGCGGGAAGCGCAGGATCATGTCGTGCACACCGCTGCTGCGGGCAGCGCGGATCACCGCTTCGCTGTCCACTTCGGCAAAGCGTGCGATGTTTTCGGCGATGGTGCCCTCGAACAACTCCACGTCCTGCGGCAGGTAGCCGAGCCACGGGCCGAGTTCGGCCTTGTTCCAGGTGAAGATGTCGGCGCCGTCCAGGCGCACCTTGCCGGCCTGGGTCGGCCACACGCCTACCAGCAGGCGGGCGAGGGTGGATTTGCCCGAAGCCGACGGGCCGATGATGCCCAGGCTTTCACCCGGGACCAGGCTGAAGCTGACCCCGCGCACGATGCTGTTGCTGGTGCCGGGAGCACTGGCGACCACGTTTTCCACGGCCAGCATGCCCATTGGCCGTTGCAGCGACATGCTTGGTGGCCGCTGCGGATAGTCGTGCAGCAGATCGTTGAGCCGGCCCCAGGCGGAGCGGCTGCCTTGCAGTTGCTTCCACGCGGCGATCACCTGTTCTACCGGGGCCAGGGCGCGGCCGGTGAGGATCGAGCAGGCGATCATCATGCCGGGGGTGATCTTGCCTTCGATCGCCAGCAGTGCGCCGGCGCCGAGGATCACCGATTGCAAGGTAATGCGCACGAAGCGCCCGGTGCTACTGATGATCGCCGCGCGGTCGGAGGCCAGGGTCTGCATCTGCAGGATGCGCAAATGGCCCTGAAACCAGCGCTTGCCGATCGCTGGCAGCATGCCCATGGCTTCGATCACTTCGGCGTTGCGCAGGTTGTTGTTGGCATAGCTGGCCGACGACATGGCCGCCTGGTTGGCCTCGGCCAAGGGTTTTTGCGTGGCCTTCTCGGTGAGGTAGGCCAGGCCCACCAGGATCAGCGAACCGATCAGCGTCACCAGCCCCAGCAGTGGGTGGATCAGGTAGCAGACCAGCAGGTAGATCGGTGTCCACGGGGCATCGAAGAAAGCGAACAGGCCGTTGCCGGTGAGAAACTGCCGTACCTGGGCCAGGTCCTGCAAGGCCTGGGCCGGGTTGCCGCCGGCGCGGCTCAGGTTGCGTTCGAAGGCAGCGCTGAAGATGCGTCGGTTCAGATCCATGTCGAGGAAGTTGCCGACCCGGATCAGTACGCGGGTGCGGACCATCTCCAGGGCCGACATCAGCATGAACAGGCCGATCACCAGCAAGGTGAGCATGGTCAGGGTGGTGACGTTGCGGCTGACCAGGGCGCGGTCGTACACCTGCAACATATAAATAGCTGGCGTCAACATCATGACGTTTATGACGCCGCTGAAGGCGGCCAGGGCAAAAAAGCTGCGGCGCAGGCGGAACAGCACGTCGGCCAACTCGGAACGAGTGCGTGGTGGCTTGTGCATCGGGGCCTCCCTTTATCACAAACGGGAAGCCCTTGCGGCGGCCCGTACAGCGGTAGTTGTGGCTTCTGGTCGGCTCGCAGGCGGGTCGCTCTGAGGGCGAATGGTCCAAAACGCTGCGTTGCTCCCACATGCTGGAGCGTAGGTTGCAGTGAAACACTCGGTAATATCGTTTTGCTCTATAAAATCTTTGAACTTTTCATAAGTGCCGTGAAAACAGTAAGTTGTATAGCATTGTCGGCGTTGCGTGAATTTTTGACGGGATATTGACAAGCTTTTCTTCTACGACTTTAGTCTGATGTGTTCGGACCCTGTGCGAGCTGGGGTCGATGTGTGTGCGGTACCAATCTGTATCGCACCATTTACAAGGTTCCCGCCGTTCCTGTGGGAGCCGGCTTGCCGGCGATGAGGCCAGTGGCGATAACGCAGCACCGTAGTGCCCAACTGCCCCAGAACCCAAAATCAGAACTGCGCACGTCACATTGACTGGGCGCGGGAAGGACCCTGTTGCCCTGAGTCATCTCCCGACAGATCGAGGGCAATTGAAATGGCAGATTTCAGCAAGTCGGACCTGGAGTTCATCCTTCAGCAGATCTTCATCGCCGAAGCGCATGCCGATGGCGCCAGCCTGATCGACCTGCTGCCCAACAGCCAGGTGCCGTTCGGCCTGCGTACCGTGGACGGCAGCTACAACAACCTGGTGACCGGGCAGAGCGAGTTCGGCGCCGCCGACAATTCGTTCCTGCGCCTGCTCAGCCCATCCTTCACCGGCGACTACGCCGGCACCGGTACGGTCATCGACTCGCAACCACGCACCATCAGCAACCTGATCGTCGACCAGACGGCGAACAACCCGGCAGCGGTCGAAGCCAATGGCGGCGCCGCCCCGGTGATCAGCCCCGGCATCGACGGGGTATTCGGCACCGCTGACGACACGGAGGTGTTCTTCATCCCCAACGTGTCGCCCGACGTCGGCCTGACCGCCGGCTTCAACGCCTGGATGACCTTCTTCGGCCAGTTTTTCGACCACGGCCTGGACCTGGTCACCAAGAGCAGCACCGACGTCGTGTTCATCCCGCTGCAGCCGGACGACCCGCTGTACGTCGAAGGCAGCCCGACCAACTTCATGGTGCTGCCGCGCGCCGTGCGTACTGCAGGCGCCGATGGTGTGGTGGGTACTGCCGACGATGGCCAGACCAACACTACCTCGCCGTTTGTCGACCAGAGCCAGACCTACAGCTCGCACCCCTCGCACCAGGTGTTCCTGCGTGAATACACGCTCAATGCCGCAGGCGACCCGGTAGCCACCGGGCGGTTGATCACCAACCGTGACCTGGGCGCCGATGGCCGCTTCGGCACCGCCGACGATGGCAATGGTGAAAGCGGTGGCATGGCCACCTGGGCAGTGGTCAAGGCCCAGGCCCGCGACCTGCTCGGCATAAACCTGACCGACGCCGATGTGCACAGCGTGCCACTGCTGGCCACCGACCCCTACGGCAACTTCCTGCGTGGGCCCAACGGCATGCCACAGGTGGTGATGCGCGTGAACAATGGTGCCGACGGCATTGCCGGTACCGCCGACGACGTCACCACGCTGGTCGAAGGCAACCGCGACGCGCCTATCAGCCTGGCCAATGCCGTGAGCACCGGGCATGGTTTCCTTGACGACATCGCCCATAACGCCGCGCCGGTGATCGTGAACGGTGTGCTGCAGGCCGACGCCGATATTGCCGTCGGCAACGCGCAACCAACCGGGCCTGGCGGCAACAACCTGACCTACGACAACGAACTGCTCGACGCCCACTACATCGCCGGCGACGGCCGGGTGAACGAGAACATCGGCCTGACTGCCGTGCACCATGTGTTCCACTCCGAGCACAACCGCCTGGTGCAGCAGACCAAGGACACCCTGCTGGCCGCCGGTGACCTGGCGTTTCTCAACCAGTGGCTGATCGATGATGTCGCTGCCATCCCCACCACGCCCGCCGAAATCGCCGCGCTGGTATGGGACGGCGAGCGGCTGTTCCAGGCTGCCAAGTTCGGCACCGAAATGCAGTACCAGCACCTGGTGTTCGAGGAGTTCGCCCGCACCATTCAGCCGCAGATCGACGAGTTTCTCGCCCCCAACGGCTATGACACCTCGATCGACCCGGCCATCCTCGCCGAGTTCGCCCACGTGGTTTACCGCTTCGGCCACTCGATGCTGACCGAAACCGTCGACCGCTACGACCCGACGTTCGCCACGGTGAATGACGACCCGCAGCTGGGCCTGATCGCTGCCTTCCTCAACCCGCTGGCATTCGCCGGCAGTGGCGCCACTGCCGATGAAGCGGCCGGTGCGATCATCCGCGGTGTCACCCGCCAGTTGGGCAACGAAATCGACGAGTTCGTCACCGAAGCGCTGCGCAACAACCTGCTCGGCCTGCCGCTGGACCTGCCTGCGCTGAACATCGCGCGTGGCCGTGACACCGGCATCCCCACCCTGAACGAGGCGCGCCGCGAGTTCTACGCCATGACCGGCGACAGCCAGCTCAAGCCCTACATCAGCTGGGCCGACTTTGCCGACCACCTCAAGCACCCGGCGTCGCTGATCAACTTCATCGCCGCCTACGGTACCCACGCCACCATCACCGGGGCGGGCACCGAAGCGGCCAAGCGCGCCGCTGCCGTGGCGCTGGTGCTTGGCGGTGACGGCGCGCCAGCGGACCGCCTGGACTTCCTCAACGGCACCGGCGCCTATGCCAACGTGACACTGGCCGGTGCCGACGGCATCGCCGGCACCGCCGATGACATCACCGGGGTGACCGTGACCGGTGTCGATGCCATCGACTTCTGGGTCGGCGGCCTGGCCGAGCAGAAAATGCCATTCGGCGGCATGCTCGGCTCCAGCTTCAACTTCGTCTTCGAGACCCAGCTGGAAGCCCTGCAGAACGGCGACCGGTTCTACTACCTGTCGCGCACCGCGGGCATGAACTTTGGCACCGAGCTGGAGAACAACTCCTTCGCCAAGCTGATCATGCTCAACTCCGATGTCACCCACCTGTCCAACACCGTGTTCCTCACGCCCACCTTCACCCTGGAAGTGGACCAGACCAAGCAGTTCACCGGCCTGGGCGCCGACGGCCGGGCCGACCCGACGGGCGGCATCATGATCAACGGTGTCGAAGTGGTGCCGCTGGTGATTCGCGACAACCCCGATACCGTGGGTACCGACACCAACTTCCTGCATTACACCGGCGAAGACCACGTGGTGCTGGGCGGCACCTCCGGCAACGACATCATCATCTCCAGTGAGGGCGACGATACCCTATACGGTGACGCCGGCAACGACACCCTGGAAGGCGGTGCGGGCAACGATGCGGTACTGGGCGGCGCCGGTGACGACATCATCACCGACTCGTTCGGCGACAACCGCCTGGAAGGCAACGACGGCAACGATGTGATCGTCGCCGGCAGCATGCTGGTGGGCGGCAACCTGATCCTGGGCGGCAACGGCCAGGACTTCATCATCACCACCGAAGACATCAGCACCACCTTCGGCGGCCAGGGCGACGACTTCATTCTCGGCGCCAAGACCAACCTGCCACCGACCGGCAACGAGGGTGACGACTGGATCGAGAAGGGCACCCAGGACGGTGCGCCCGGCGACAACTTTGCGCCGCTGCTGGGTGACGAAGTGGTCGGCAACGACATCTTCGTCGGTGGTGGCGGCTTCGACGAAATGATCGGCGAGGGCGGCGATGACATCTTTGTCGGCAGCGATGCCCAGGACAAGATGGATGGCATGTCCGGTTTCGACTGGGTTACCAACAAGAATGACCAGGTCGGCGTCACCGTCGACCTGACCCTGGCCGCCCTGGCTCAGCCTCATGGCAACGCACCGAACCAGAACACCGGTATTTTCAACCCGGTCGGCGCCTCGCCGGCCTCAATCCTCGACCGCTTCGCCGAGGTCGAGGGCGTGTCCGGTTCGAACTTCGCCGATGTGCTCAAGGGCGATAATGTCGATGCCGTGACCATCCTCAACCATGGTGGTGCTACCGGTAGTGCGCTGACCAACGTGGCGCTGATCCGTGGCCTGCAGCAGTTCCTGGCCGATGCCGGATTGCCGACCACCGGCTTTGCCACCGGTAACATCATGCTCGGCGGCAACGGCAGCGACCTGATCGAAGGCCGTGGCGGTGATGACCTGATCGACGGCGACAAGTGGCTCAACGTGCGCATCGCCGTGTACGCGCCGGGAGACGTCAACCACACCGGCCCTGAAATCGCCAGCTTCGACAGCATGGTCGACATGATTCCGTTCATGCTCGACCGCACCTACAACCCTGGCCAGCTCAAGGCCGTGCGGGAAATCCTGCCCGGCACCTCGACGGGTGGGGCGGCGTTCGACACGGCGGTGTTCTCGGGGGTGCAGAGCGAGTACACGGTGACGCAGAACACCAAAGGTACGCTGGACACTTCCGATGATGTCTGGACGGTGACCGACAACGTGGCCGGCCGCGATGGTGTCGATACCCTGCTGCACATCGAGCGCCTGCAGTTCTCCGACAGCCAGCGGGTGCTGGTGGAAGGGCAGAATGCGCAGCCTGTCGGCAGCCCGGCCGTTACTGATAACAACGGCGGCGCGATTACCGTGGGCGACCTCCTTACGGTAAACGTGGCCGGCGTGCGGGATGCCGACAACATCAGCGCCGGCAACCCGCTTGGCACACTCGCTGACCGTTCGGTGTCGTACTACTGGCAGTTCGAGGCCACCCCGGGCAGCGGTGTGTTCGAAGACATCATCCTGCTGCCGGCAGGCGACCTGGCGTTCCAGAGCGCCGACGGCACCACGTTCAAGGTGTCGCCGGACCTGGCCGGGTTGTCGTTGCGGGTCAAGGCGATCTACCAGGACGCCCATGGCACCACCGAAGTGCTGTTCTCCCAGCCCACCACCGTGGTGCAACCGGGCGCGCCTGTGGTACCGACGCCAGTCACGCCGGTGGTGGATGCCACCGCAGGCGGTGCCGGGCTGCACATGGTGCGCTCCGACCTCAACTTCATCCTCGAGCAGATCAAGATCGCCGAGGCCGACGCCAACGGGGCAGACATCCTCTCGCTGCTGCCCAACATTCGTGCGCCACTCGGCCTGCGGGCGGTGGATGGTTCGAACAACAACCTGATGAACCTCAACGGCATCAACAACACCGAGTTCGGTGCGGCCGACAACGTCTTCCCGCGCGTGACCGACCCGGTGTTCAACCCGGCCGAAGGTGCACCGGCCGGCTTCTTCGGCCCTGGCTCGCCGGCCATTCCGGGCTCGTCGTACGAGCAGACCAGTGGCCCGGTATTCGACTCGCAGCCGCGCACCATCAGTAACCTGATCGTCGACCAGACCTCCAACAACCCGGCGGCCTATGCCACCGCGTATGATCCGGGTGCGGACGGCGTGCTCAACTTCGGCGTCGAGGGCAATGACGACGTGCTCAAGGACGGCGTGCGCATTGTCGCCAGCCCGGGCCTGGACGGCCAGTTCGGCACCGACGACGATCACGACGTTTACCTGTTCGAGAACACCGCCGCCGATGCCGGCCTGTCCGCGCCGTTCAACGCCTGGATGACCTTCTTCGGGCAGTTCTTCGACCATGGCCTGGACCTGGTCACCAAGGGGGGCTCGGGCACCATCTACATCCCGCTGCAACCGGATGACCCGCTGTACGTGGAGGGCGGTTTCACCAACTTCATGGTGGTGACACGTGCGACCAACCAGCCTGGACCGGACGGCGTGCTTGGCACGGCCGACGACATCCACGAGCACACCAATACCACCTCGCCGTTCGTGGACCAGAACCAGACCTACAGCTCGCACCCCTCGCACCAGGTGTTCCTGCGCGGCTATGTGCTGACTGACGACGGGCCTATTGCCACCGGCCGGTTGATCACCAACCGGGACCTGGGCGCCGACGGCCGCTACGGTACCGCCGACGACACCGAAATTGGTGGCATGGCGACCTGGAAGGTGGTCAAGGCCCAAGCTCGTGACGTACTGGGCATAAACCTGACCGATGCAGACGTAGACAACGTGCCGCTGCTGGCGACCGATGCCTACGGCAACTTCATCAAGGGGCCCAACGGCTTCCCGATGGTGATCATGAAAGGCGCCGACGGCATTGCCGGCACGGCCGACGACCAGCAGGTCGAGGGCAACCCGCTGGCGCCGATCGACCTGACCAACGCCGTGCGCACCGGTCACCAGTTCCTTGCCGACATCGCCCACAATGCCGTGCCGGTGTTCAGCAATGGCGTGCTGGTGCCTGATGCTGATACCGATGTCGGCAACGCCGTGCCGGTGAACCCGCAGACTGGCGCCAACCTGGCCTACGACAACGAGCTGCTCGATGCGCACTACATCGCCGGCGACGGCAGGGTCAACGAGAACATCGGCCTGACCGCCGTGCATGCGATCTTCCACTCCGAGCACAACCGGCTGGTGGCGCAGACCATGGACACCGTGCTCGACTCGGGTGACCTGGCCTTCATCAACGAGTGGCTGCTCAACCCGTTGAGCGCGCTGCCGGCCAACCAGGCCGAGATCGACGCACTGGTGTGGAATGGCGAGCGGCTGTTCCAGGCCGCCAAGTTCGGTACCGAGATGCAGTACCAGCACCTGGTGTTCGAGGAGTTCGCCCGTACCGTGCAGCCGCGGGTCGACTTGTTCTTCGCCCCGACCCAGGTGTATGACGTCGACCTCGATGCGTCGATCGTGGCCGAATTCGCCCACACCGTGTACCGCTTCGGCCACTCGATGCTGACCGAAACCGTCGACCGCTTCGACGTCGACTTCACCGTCATCAGTGACCCGGCCAGCGCCAACCCCGACCAGCAACTGGGCCTGATCGCGGCGTTCCTCAACCCGCTGGCGTATGCCGCCAGTGGCGTCACCCCCGAGGATGCCACCAGCGCCATCGTGCGCGGGGTAACCCGCCAGGCCGGTAACGAAATCGATGAGTTCGTCACCGAGGCGCTGCGCAACAACCTGCTCGGCCTGCCGCTGGACCTGCCGGCGATCAACATCGCTCGGGGCCGCGACGTCGGTATCCCTTCGCTGAACGCAGTGCGTCGGGACATCTACGCGCAAACTGGCGATACCCAGCTCAAGCCGTACACCAGCTGGGTCGACCTGGTACAGCACCTGAAGCATCCGGAGTCGTTGATCAACTTCATCGCCGCCTACGGCACCCACAGCACCATCACCGGGGCCACCACGTTGCTGGAGAAACGCGCGGCGGCCATGGCCCTGGTGTTCGGCGGCGACGGCGCGCCAGCCGATCGCCTGGACTTCCTCAACAGCACCGGCGCCTACGCCAACGTCACCCTGCCTGGCAAGGATGGCGTGCTCGGCACCGTCGATGACCTGCGGGCAGTGACCGTGACCGGTGTCGATGCCATCGACCTGTGGATCGGTGGCCTGGCGGAGGCGAAAACCCCGTTCGGCGGCATGCTGGGCAGCACGTTCAACTTCGTGTTCGAAAACCAGATGGAGAAACTGCAGGACGGCGACCGCTTCTACTACCTGGAGCGCACCGCCGGCCTGTCGATGAACGCCGAGCTGGAAAGCAACTCGTTCGCCAAGCTGATCATGGCCAACACCTCGGTCACCCACTTGCCGGGCCTGGTGTTCTCCGACGTTGGCTTCTACCTGGAAGTGGACCAGAGCAAGCAGTTCAACGAAGGCCTGGGCAATGCCGACCCACTGGGCGAAAACGGCGAGCAGGTGGTGTTCCGCGACAGCCTGCTGACAGTAGGCCCGGACACCAACTACATCCGCTATGCCGGTGACCAGCATATCGTGCTGGGTGGCACCAACGGTGACGACATCCTGGTTTCCAGCGAGGGTGACGACACGGTCTGGGGCGATGGCGGCAACGACCGCATCGAGGGTGGCGACGGTAACGACCAGCTGCGTGGTGGTGCCGGCGACGACATCATCAGCGACATGGGTGGTGACGACAACATCCAGGGCGGCGACGGCAACGATGTGCTGCACGGTGGTAATGGCATCAACCTGATCATCGGCGGTTTCGGCAACGACTTCATCGTTACCGGTGAGGACGCCTCCGAAGCCATTGGCGGCCAGGGCAACGACTTCATCCTGGGCAGCAAGGCCAACGAACAGGACATGGGCAACGAAGGTGACGACTGGATCGAGAAGGGCACCTCGGACGGTGCGCCTGGCGACAACTTCGACCCGCTCGGCAACGACCCGGTCATCGGCAACGACGTGTTCATCGGTGGCAACGAGAACGACAAGTTCAACGGTGAAGGCGGTGACGACATCATGGTCGGCAGCCTGGGCTTCGGTGACCGCTACATCGGTGGTTCCGGCTACGACTGGGCAACCTTCAAGGGCCTGGCCCAGGGCGTGACTGTCGACTTCAGCGACCGCTTCTTCAATGTGCCGCCGGTGCCGGGTTCGGGCGCGTCTGCGCTGGTGCGCTTCGACATCATGGAAGGCCTGTCGGGGTCGGCTCATGGCGACTTCCTGCGTGGTGACAGCGAAACCTCTGCCACCTTGCCGACCAATGGCGCCAACGGCAGCGTACTGACCAACATCAGCCTGATCAACGGCCTGTCCAGCCTGCTGGCCGCCGGTGCAACGTTCTACGATGGTGGCAACATCATCCTCGGTGGCAGTGGTAGCGACCTGATCGAAGGCCGTGGCGGCGACGACATCCTCGACGGTGACAAGTGGCTGAACGTGCGCATCAGCGTGCGCGCCAACAGCGACGGCACCGGCCCGGAAATCGCCAGCTTCGACAGCATGGAGCCGATGGTGCCGCTGATGCTCAAAGGCACCTACAACCCGGGCCAGCTGGTGATCGTTCGCGAAATCCTCAACGGCACCGACAGCTACGACACGGCGGTGTACTCGGGGGTGGCCAGCGACTACAGCGTGGTGGTCGATGGCAACTCGGTGATCGTCACCGACTCGGTGGCCGGGCGTGATGGTGTCGACCGCCTGACCGGCATCGAGCGCCTGCAGTTCTCGGATAGTTCGCAAGCTTCCGGTGTGGGTACCGCCGTCAACGCCGGCCCCACCGGCAGCCTGGTGATCCTTGACGCGGCCACCGGTGTGCGTGACGACACACCGGTAAGCGGCCAGCTGCTGCGGGTTACCCCGCTGGCGGTACATGATGCGGACAATGTCAGCGCAACCAACCTGACCGGTGCGATCACCGGCCCCGTGGCGTACTACTGGCAAGTAGAGACCCTGCCAGGTTCGGGGGTCTATGAAGACATCACCTTCGTTGCTGCCGGCGAGGTTTCGCGAGCTGTCGGTACCACCTACCGGGTCACCGACGATGTGGCGGGGCTGAACATCCGCGTACGCGCGGTGTACCAGGACACCAAGGGCACGCTGGAAATCGTCGATTCGGCGCCGAACAATGCGCCGACCGCCGGGCCTACCGTGACCGGGCTGCTGGTGCAGAACCAGACGCTCACCGCCAACCCGGCAACCATTGTCGATGCCGACGGCCTGAGCAACCCGCGGTTCACCTTCCAGTGGCAGTCCAACCGGGGTACCGGCTGGGTCGACATTGCTGGCGCCATCAACAGCACCTTCCTCCTTACCCAGAACCAGGTGGGGCAGAACATGCGGGTGGTGGTCAGCTACGTGGATGACTTCGGTGTGCAGGAGAGCATCGCCTCCGACATCCTCGACCCGGTGGCCAACGTCAACGATGCGCCCACCGGTGCGGTGCTGATCAGCGACACCACGCCAGACCAGGGCCAGACGCTGACCGCGCTCACCGGCAGTATCGCCGACCTGGATGGGCTGGGTGCGTTCAGCTTCCAGTGGCAGCAGAACATTGGCGGCACCTTCAGCAACATCGCGGGTGCCACTGCTGCAACCTTCACTCCGGGCTTCGAACAGGGTAACCGGCAGTTGCGGGTGGTCGTGAGCTACACCGACGCCTTCGGCACCCTGGAAACGCTGACCTCGGCAGCGACTGCGGCGGTGGTGCCGCCGCCAGGCGTGGTGCTGGTCGGTACTGCCGGGGCCAACACCCTGACCGGTGGTGCGGGCAACGACACGCTGTCGGGGCTGGGCGGCAACGATGTGCTCAACGGCCTTGGCGGCGCCGACCAACTGTTCGGCGGTGATGGTAACGACATCCTCAATGGGGGTAACGACCCCGACAGCCTCGACGGCGGTGCCGGCAACGACACCCTCAACGGCGGGCTTGGTGCGGATGCCATGGTTGGCGGTGCAGGCGACGATACCTTCGTGGTCGACAACCTCGGCGATACCGTGAGCGAGGCGCTGAACGGCGGTGTCGACCTGGTGCAGACCACCCTTGCCAGCTACACCCTGGGTGCCAACGTCGAAAACCTGACCTTTACCGGGGCAGGCAACTTCACGGGTACCGGCAACACGCTGGCCAACACCATCACCGGTGGTGCTGGCAATGACCTGCTCGATGGCGGTGCCGGTATCGACCGCCTGGTCGGTAGCCTGGGCAACGACACCTATGTGGTGGACAACGCCGGGGATGTGGTAGTCGAGGCTACGGCTGCCGGTACGGATACCGTGCGTGCCACGGCGGTCAGCTACACGCTGGGGGCCAACGTCGAGAACCTGACCTATATAGGGGCGGGCAACTTCACCGGTACCGGCAATGGCCTGGCCAACATCATTACCGGCGCGGCAGGTAACGACACCCTCAACGGCGATGGCGGCAACGACCAGTTGCTCGGTGGCCTGGGCACCGACACCCTGAACGGTGGCGCTGGCGACGACACCCTCGACGGCGGTGCCGGCAACGACTCGCTGTTCGGCGATACCGGCAACGATAACCTGCAGGGTGGTGCCGGCGATGACAACCTTGACGGCGGCAACGGCGTCGATGTGCTGCAGGGTGGCGATGGCAACGACACGCTGTTTGGTGACGTTGGCAATGACACCTTGCAGGGCGGTGCCGGCAATGACTTCCTCAACGGTGGGGCGGGTAACGATACCGTCGTGGGCGGTGCCGGCAACGACACGATGATGGCCACCGATGGCAATGATGTCTTCCAGTTCGCTGCCGGCTTCGGCAATGACCTGATCATCAACTTCGATGCAGTCCCGCAGGGTGGCCAGGACCGGCTGGATATCGCTGCCCTCAACATTACCGCGGCCACCTTTGCCGCCAACGTCACCATCGCCGATGTCGGCAATGACACGCTGGTCAGCATCGGTGCTACCGACTCCATCCGCCTGGTGGGGGTGGCGGATGCAACCACGGTGACCGTAGCGGACTTCAACCTGGCAGGTTGAGGGCCTGGGAGGACGCAGCAAGGGCCGCTCTGCGGCCCATTCGCGGGCAAGCCCGCTCCCACAGGGATATCACTGCCCTCAGGCTTGGTGATACCCCTGTGGGAGCGGGCTAGCCTGCGATTGGGCCGCATAGCGGCCGATGTCGCACGCGCTTACTTAATGAACCGCACCTGGCTGTTGATTTTCTCGATCACCGCCCCCTTGCGTTCGTTGAACCGGGCCTTGTTCTGCTCGAACAGGTTGTTGCCCTTGGTGTCGATGGAGATGATCAACGGGCCGAACTCGCGCACGCGGTTCACCCACAGGGTCTCCGGCATGCCCAGG
The DNA here is from genome assembly GCF_001586765.1 of Pseudomonas sp. ABFPK. Classification (NCBI taxonomy): domain Bacteria; kingdom Pseudomonadati; phylum Pseudomonadota; class Gammaproteobacteria; order Pseudomonadales; family Pseudomonadaceae; genus Pseudomonas; species Pseudomonas sp. ABFPK. Next base: position 61,891 of record NZ_LQXW01000010.1, read on the forward strand.
TCCTGCCATTCCGCACGCTCGATCTCTTCCACCTGGGTCGCCGCCAGCACCGCGCAACCGCCCGGGAACACTGCATGCACTGCCTTGTTCTCCAGGCAACCGGTCGTGGTCTCCGGGCCCATGCCGCCCTTGCCGACGATCAGCTTGACGCCGGTCTGCTCGATGAACTGCTTCTCGAACTTTTCCATGCGCATGCTGGTGGTCGGGCCAATGGAGACCATCTCGAAGCTGCCATCATCCTTCTTCCTGACGATGGGGCCTGCGTGGAAAATCGCGCCGCCACGCAAGTCGACCGGCAGCTCGCGGCCCAGCTCGATGAGCCGGCGGTGGGCAACGTCACGGCAGGTCACCAGTTGGCCGGTGAGGTAGACCACATCGCCCACGTTGAGGTTGGCCAGGTCTTCGTCGCTGATTGGTGTGCTCAGGATCTTCTTCACAGTACTACCCCTTCGTGCGAGAGGATGTCGTAGGACAGGTCGGCGTTGATGCGGATCTTGCCGCGGCGGTGCGCCCAGCAGCCGGTGGATACCGCCACACCGATGGTGGACGGGTGGCGGGCCGAAGACTCGATGTTCACGCCCATCACGCTGCTGTTGCCGGTCAGCCCCTGCGGGCCGATACCGATTTCGTTGAGGCCTTCCTCCAGCAACTTTTCCATCATCGCCGCGCTTTCGTTGGGGTGGCTGGAGTCCACTTCGCGCAGGATGGCCTTCTTCGACAGGCGTGCCGCCGTCTCCACCGAGGTCGACACCCCTACACCCACCAGCAGTGGCGGGCAGGCGTTGACACCGCGTGAGGTAATGACATCGAAGACGAACTCGGTCACCCCTTCATAGCCTTGCCCTGGCATCAGTACCTTGGCCGAACCCGGCAGGGTGCAGCCACCGCCGGCCATGTACACGTCGACGATGGCGTAGTCGGCATCGGGAATGATTTCCCAGTCCAGCCACGGGATTTTCGAGCCGGTATTGGTGCCGGTGTTCTTCTCGATGAAGGTTTCCACCGCATTGTGGCGCAGCGGCCCCTGGATGGTGGCTTCCCTGGTGGCGTTCTCGAGGATGCCTTCCATCTCGCCCAGCAGCGGGAAGCGCGCGCCTGCCGAGACGAAGTACTGGATGACGCCGGTGTCCTGGCAGCTGGGCCGGTTGAGCTTGTCGGCGTATTCCTGGTTATCGGCCATCGAGTCGTACACGGCGATGGCCAGCGGGTTGGTTTCGGCGGCACGCAACTTGGCGGTTTTTTCCTTGACGTCGCGGGGCAGGCGCTTGCCGATATAGGCGGTGAACTTGGCCATCACGTCGGTAAGCGATGACACGGCTGTTTCTTTGTCCATGATTATTTCCTCACTGCATCACAAGGCGGGTTCTTTTTGCTGGTTTTCGAAAGGTCAGGGTGCGGGGGTGCCGGCCTCCATGCGTGCAAGGGCGGGGTGCGGAGCCGCGGCCTCGGGTTCGGGTTCGGTCGGCAACTGGCCGTCCAGGGCCTTGGCCATACGCTGCTTGTCCAGCGCACCCACCCAGTTGGCGATGGCCACGGTGCCGACCGCGTTGCCGATGGTGTTGGTAATGGCCCGGGCTTCGGACATGAAGCGGTCCACGCCCAGCAGCAGGACCATGCCGGCCACCGGGATGTTGTCCATGGTCGCCAGGGTCGCGGCCAGGGTGATGAAGCCCGAGCCGGTTACGCCGGCAGAGCCTTTGGAGGTGAGCAGCAGCACACCCAGCACGATCAGTTGGTCCATCAGGGTCAACGGTGTGTTGGTGGCCTGGGCGATGAAGATGGCGGCCATGGTGTAGTAGATGCACTGGCCGTCCGGGTTGAAGGTGAGGCCCGAAGGGATCACCAGGCCGACCACAGGCTTGGACACGCCAACCTTTTCCAGCTTGTTCATCAGTTGTGGCACTACCGACTCGGATGAGCTGGTACCCAGCACCGTGAACAGTTCTTCCTTGAGGTACTTGAGGAACTTCCACAGGTTGAAGCCGCACAGCCGGGCAATGGCGCCCAGCACCACCACCACGAACAGGAAGCAGGTCAGGTACATGGTCGCCATCAGCTTGCCCAGCGAAACGATCGAGCCCAGCCCGTACTTGCCCACGGTGAAGGCCATGGCCCCGCAGGCGGCCAGCGGTGCCACGCGCATGATCATGCCGACGATGAAGAACATGCCGTGGGAGAACGCTTCCAGCACATCCACCATCGGCTTGCCGCGCGGGCCCAGGTGGGAGAGGGCGATGCCGAACAGCGTGCTGAACAGCAGGATCGGCAGGATCTCGTTCTTGGCGAAGGCATCGGTCACGCTGCCGGGTATCACATGCAGCAGGAAGTCGATGAAGCCGCCGCTGTTGCCGGCTGCCGCGGCGGTGTAGGTGGAGATACTTTTGGCATCGAGGGTGGCGGGGTCGACGTTCATGCCCTGGCCGGGCTGCACGATATTGACCACCACCAGCCCAAGCACCAGGGCAAAGGTGGACAGCACTTCGAAGTAGATCAGCGCGCGTACGCCGACGCGACCGAGTTCCTTCATGTTTTCCATCTTGGCGATGCCCAGCACCACCGTGGCGAAGATGATCGGGGCGAAGACCATCTTGATCAGTTTGATGAAGGCATCACCGACGGGCTTCAGATCAGCGCCAACCTGCGGCCAGAACACCCCGATCAGCGCCCCGAGGGTTACGCCGATCAATACCTGTACGTAGAGCTTGCCGAACAATCGCTTGGCCATTGCCGTCTCCGAATTATTGTTGTGAGTCGGATTTATCTGGCGGCCGGGCTGCTCGTGAGGGTGCAGGTCACACCTGGCCTTGGCGGCCGAAGAGCCCAGCTTTCTTGTGGTTAATCACGCAGGGCAAAAGGTAATGGTTTTTCAAAAATGCTGTAATACAATGAAATTCAACTCATTGTTTCCCTCAGGTTAATTATGAATCCGGTATCGGAGCTGGCGTTCTTCACCCAGCTGATCAGGGTGGGTAGCCTGGCGGGCACCGCTCGCGAGCTGAACCTGACCCCGCCAGCGGTCTCCAAGCGCCTGGCGCAGCTGGAACAGCGCCTGGGCGTGCGCCTGCTAAACCGCACCACACGCAGCATCAGCCTTACCGCCGAGGGCGAGACTTACCTGGTGAATGCCAAGCGCATATTGGGCGAGATCGAGGAAATGGAGCGGCAGGTGTCCAGCAGCCGTGCCGAGCCCAAGGGCTTGCTGCGGGTCAATGCGCCGCTGGGCTTTGGCCGTACCCATGTGGGGCCGGCGGTGTCGTCGTTTGCCAAGCGCTATCCCGAAGTGGAGGTGCAACTGCACCTGACCGACCGCCCCATTGCCCTGCCGAACGACGCCATCGACGTGGCCATCCGCTTTGGCGAGCTGCCCGACTCGCGGCTGATCGCCCGCAAGATCGCAGCCAACCGCCGCCGATTGTGTGCGTCGCCCGGTTATCTGGAAGCCCACGGTACCCCCGAAGCGCCGAAGGACCTGGCCAGCCACAACTGCATCGTGTTACGCCAGAATGACGCCGCGTTCGGTATCTGGCGGCTGAGCCGCGGCAAGCAGAGCGAATCGGTGAAGGTGCATGGCAGCCTCAGCACCAATGATGGCGAGGTCGCCCTGAACTGGGCGCTGGACGGGCAGGGCATTCTGTTGCGGGCCGAGTGGAACCTGGCCGATCACCTGCGCAGCGGGCGCCTGGTGGAGGTGCTTGGCGATTACCAGACGCCGCCTGCGGATATCTATGCGGTGTACCTGGAACGCCTGAACCTGTCGGCCAAGGTGTCGTGTTTCGTCGAGCACCTGAGGGCATTCTTCCGCCAGGGGGACAACCAGGCAGCGTGGCATTGAGGCCTTTGCCACAGGCGATCGCGTTATACTCCGCGCCTTTGCCCATGCCCGGAATCCGCCCATGCGCCAGGTTTTGCTCATTGTCGATGTCCAGTCCACCTTCAGCCCGCCCGAGTGGCTGGTCGATGGCCTGCGCCGGTTGTCGGCGAACATCCCCACCATTGCCTCGGTCGAGTTGCACGACGAACAGGTCACGCCGTTCGAGCGCCAGCTTGGCTGGCACCCGGCGGCGGAGGACGAGAGCCTGGTCGAAGCTGACCAGGTGTTCGTCAAGCATGGCTACGGGCAGAGCGCAGAGGCTATCGAGTACATCCGGCAACTGGGCGTGGAGAGGGTGCTGGTATGTGGGCTGCAGACCGAAACTTGCGTGCTGGCCGCCGGTTTTGCCCTGTTCGATGCGGGGCTGATGCCCACCCTGGTCACGGACATGACTGTAGGGTCTTCGCTGGACAGGTCGGGCAAGCTGGGCATCGACCTTTGGAAGCATCACTTCCGCCAGGTCACTACCTCGGCCGAGGTGCTGGCCGAAGTGGCCTCACGAGGCTAGTGCATGCAGTCATCATGCGGGCATGCATTCGGGCTGCGCTGTCACGTAGAGAACTGAATTCGCAAGCGGTCCGCGTACCCTGTGGGAGCGGCTTTAGCCGCGAAGAATACAACGCGGTGCATGGCACCGGCTGCGCCGGTGTTCGCGGCTAAAGCCGCTCCCACAGAGTCCCTGCTAATTCAATGAGTCATGTGCAGTTCTGTGGGAGCGGCCTTGTGTCGCGAAAGGGCTGCAAAGCAGCCCCGGCAATATGTGCAGCGCAGCTGAAATCGAGGGGCTGCTGCGCAGCCCGATAGCAACACAAGGCTGCTCCTACAGAGAACGCGTCGCAAGACGAAAGCCTCAGGCCACATCCACCAGCACGATCTCGCTGTCCTCGATGGCGGTCACCCGCAGCACCTCCTCCTGCTCGATCGCCACGCCATCGCGCGCCTTGGCACGCAGCCCGTTGACCTCCACCAGCCCCTTGGCTGGCACCAGGTAACCCCGGCGAGCGGTATCGAAGCGGTACTCGGCAGTTTCACCGGCCCGCAGGGTGGCAGCCACCAACCGCGCATCGGTGCGGATCTGCAGGCTGTCCTCATCGCCCGGACGGCCGCTGGCCAGGGTTACGAAGCCTTCGCCACGCTCACCTTTGGGGAACGGCCGGGTACCCCATTGCGGTGCTTCGCCGGTGCGCTCCGGCACGATCCAGATCTGGAAAATACGCGTGTCGACGTCTTCCAGGTTGTACTCGCTATGCACGATGCCAGTGCCGGCGCTCATCACCTGCACGTCACCGGCTTCGGTACGGCCTTTGTTACCCAGGCTGTCCTGGTGACTGATCGCGCCTTCACGCACATAGGTGATGATTTCCATGTCGCGGTGCGGGTGCGGCGGGAAGCCGCTGCCAGCAGCGATCAGGTCGTCGTTCCACACCCGCAGGTTGCCCCAGTGCATGCGCGCCGGGTCGTAGTACTCGGCAAACGAGAAATGGTGGTGGGCGTCGAGCCAGCCGTGGTTGGCGTGGCCGAGGCTTTCGAACGGTCGCAGTTGCAGCATGGTCGTGCTCCTTGAATCAGTGGAATGAGGCCATGATGCGTCAAAGAAGCATCGAAAATAAGCGTAAATATCGGCTTAAAACAATCAGTAAAATTGATTTAATACGATCGAGTGTTTTATTCGCTTCATCGCCTAATCCACTGATCTGCAAGCATTCGCTGGCGATTTTTTGTCGATGCGGCGAACATGCCCGCTGATTTTGTTTTTCAACGGAGTGACCGTGGCCCACGAGCAACCCCAGGCCCCCGCCGACCTTACCCCTCCTGCACAACTGCCTTGGTTTCGCCGCCTGGCGGCCCGCCTGCTGGGGCGTGGCCTGACCCGCCTGCAGGCCCAGCACCGCGACTCCTGGTTCCTCGGCCACGCCAGCGGCCAGCGCAGTGGCCATGCCGATGGCGTGCGTGAAGGGTTCGAACGCGGGCGGGTGGAAGGTTACGAGGCCGGGCGCCAGGTGCTGGTGATCCGCGACACCCGGCCAGACACCGCCGCCGTACCGGGCCGGGATGACAACCTGTTCGATGACTGGCGCCTGCCGCTGACTGCCGAGCTGAAAAAGCGTTTCAAGGCCGATGTCGCCCAGCGTCTGCCCGCCGAGGCGCAACCCAGTGCCGCGCAATGGAAGCTGATTTTCAGTGACACACCGTCCACCTGCGTGGTGGCAGGGGCCGGGGCGGGCAAGTCCACCTCGCTGGTGCTGCGCATCCTGCTGTTGCGCCACTACCTGGGCTACGAGCTGGATGCGATGACCGTGGTCACCTTCACCCGCGAGTCGCGCAAGGACTTCATCAAGCGCCTGCTGCAGGTTTTCGCCCTGTGGCAGATCAACCTGCAACCGCCGCAGGCCCGCGAGCTTGTGCGCACGTTCCATTCGCGCATCCTGCCGCTGGTGCGCAGCCTGCCGGGCTTTGGCCAGGTGCGCGCGTTCGAAACGCTGGGCAACGAGATGCCGGCCGGGCGTGAAGCCGAGGCCGAGAGCAACCCGTTCGACCTGCGCCTGAACGATGCCCAGCGCCAGCAGCTGAACCAGTGCTACAGCACGCTGCTGGGCGAGAGCCCGCGCTTTGCCGAGCTGGTCGGCCTGTTGCGCAGCGAAGCACTGCAACTGAAGCCGCTGGACCCGAACAACCCCGATGTGCAGAAGCGCGCCCAGGTAACCCAGCTGGCTGCCCAGCGCGACGAAGAGCTGTGCGACGTGATCGAAGACCTGTGGTTCGCCGCCGGCGCCTGGCCGATCAAGGGCATCGAACCCTGCCGCGAAACCATTGAGATCCGTGGCAGCCGCTTCCATGTGCATGGTCGTCTGGCCGGCCAGGGGCCTTTGCTCGTGCTGGGCTTCGACCCGGCGGAAAGCGCGCAGTACCAGCGCCCCGGCGCCAAGCTGGCGGTGCGTGCCGAGTGGGCGGTCAAGCGCACCCTGTTGCAGGCATTTTGCGACCAGCCGCTGATCTGGCTCGACAACTACGCCATGGCCCGGCGCCTGGCAGCCTCGCTGGCCGGTGATGCCGTGGCCGGCCCCGGCTTCGAATACAAGGTCAAGGGCGAACTGGCCCCGGCGCCACTGCTCGATGCCTTTGTCGGCGCGGCGAATTTCATCGAGAACCTCGGCCTGGAAGTGAACACTGCCGTGGCGGCGATGAGCTTCCCCTCCGGCGACAGCGATGCGCTGTTTTTCGAGGCCCTGGCCCTGTACTGGAAGGCCCTGGAGGCCCACCTGCTGGACCAGTCGCCGCCGGTGATGAGCTACAACCGCATGTTCGCCTTGTTCGGCGAGAACAACCCGGAAAACCTGCAACTGCTGCCCGACCCGTTGCTGCGGCCGCTGGCGCACCTGATGATCGACGAGTTCCAGGATGTGTCGCCGCAGATCGTCAGCTGGTTGCGGGCCAGCCTCGCCGAGATCCGTCGTCGCGGCCCGGCGATGCACATCGGGCGCCATGCGCAGCATTCGTCGCTGCTGTGTGTGGGCGACGACTGGCAGTCGATCTACGGCTGGCGTGGCAGTTCGCCCAAGTACTTCATGGAATTCACCAAGGCCTTCCCGTCGCCGGCCAACACCCGGGTGATGCTGGTCGACAACTACCGTTGCCAGCAGCAGGTGATCGACGCGGCCGAACACTTGGTCAAGGGCACCCCGGCAATTGCCGGCAAGAAAGCCCGGGCCAGCGGGCCGGCGGCCGAGTTGCCAGGCTCGCCGGTCAAGGTGTTCGACCGTGACGAGGCAGCCCTGGGTGAAACGCTGATCGAGCACTACCAGCGTGGCGAGACGGTGATGATGCTGTACCGCAAGGGCAGCGACAGGGCGCTGATGAACGAGCACCTGCAAGGCGTGCTGCACGCCGAGGCGGCGTTGCCGGCCGAGCAGCGCCGGCTGCGCCAGTTGACCTACCACAGTGCCAAGGGCTTGCAGGCCGATGCAGTGTTCATGCTGGGCGACTGCCAGTACCTGACCAGTTCGCCCTACAAGAACCAGGTGTATCGCCAGGCCGGGCTGGGCAAGGCCGGTGATGCCCAACCGTTCGATACCGCGCAGAAGGAAGAGGTGCAGCGCCTGGCCTATGTGGCGGTAACCCGCGCGGTCAGGCACTGCTATTGGCATGTGGAGGCGGCCAACGCAGAGGCGGCGGCAGCGCCGCGTGCGTCGAGCCAGGTGGATGGGCGGCAGGCCTTCTTCGAAGACCTGCGAGGTCATTGATCAGCCTTCAGGCATCGAGGACGTCCGCTTGCCGGGTAAGGCTCAGCAGTAGCCCGGCTTCCACCTCCTGCTGTGCCTCGGTCAAGGCTTTCGTAGCCCTGACATAGGCTTGCTCATTGAGAGGAACCCGACGTAGCGTGCCGTTTTCGTCCAGTGCAGGGTCAGGCATTTCCGGGGCCAATGCACGTAATATCGCGTCGTCCAGGTGCGTGACCGGCTCCTGAGTTTCATCCAGGCAATAGAACAGGTAATCGAGGCCCGGGCGCCAGAAGTCGGTAATGGCTTCGAACTGGCTGGCATAATGGCGCTTGAGGTAGTCAGCCCAGACCGGCTGTTTGCTCGTCCACTGCTGTCGGGTGGTGGAATCGGCATCGAGTTCGAGCACGGCAGCCCGGACGTTGTCGACGATTTGCTGGTTTATGTTGGCGAAATGGCGATAAATCATGCCGCTGCTAGGTTCGGGGAAATCGAGCTCTTCGGCCAAGGACTGGCGCAGTGCCAGGCGAACTTCGATATCGTCGACCCGTTCTCTGGCCAGGACCGCATCAGGGATTGCCGCAGGGACATCCAGCACGTCAAGGTCCGGTAACTGACCGGCATCTCCACCTAGCGCCGCCCTGCGCACGATGCGATGCGTGCTGATGCGGTCCGCCAGTTCGTTGACTTTTTCGCGACGATACAGCTTGCGGTAAAGGTCGAGCAGCGGCTTGGCCGTGTCCCGTGCCCGCCCTGAGGCCTGGCTGGCCAGCAACTCCACTTCCAGGGCGCTGAATGCATCTGCGCCGGCATCACCGCAAGTGGGTGGGAAGGTATGCGCCACCTCGTTCAACCGCTCGCGCAGCGCTGTATCCTCGTGGGCCTGCTTCAACAGTGCCCACACTCGGGCACGCAGGCCATCCGGATCCCTTCGCGCTACCAAGGAGTAGGTCAGGGGCTCCAATACCGCTTGCAGGTCGCCATTGTCGTTCTGGTCGAACAGGTCGGACCACAGCTGCTTTTGAGGGTCTGTCGCGACATTGCGCCAGAACCCTTGCCACTCCTGTCTTTCGGGCGTGTGCTCGAAGATACTGACGCCGCTGGCTCCCAGGCGCCTGGCCGACTCGGTCTCCAGATCGTTGTAGTTGAAGAGCCAGCGGCGCTCGGGCAAGCGGGCGGCGACGTCCCGCGCATAGGGGCTGCGCAGGATACCTTCGAGGTCTGGAACATGGTGAATACGGTTGGATGAGAGGTCCAGGTAGCGCAACTGGTACTGTGGCTGATTCATCAACGTGGTCAGGCCAGTAGGAAATGCCTGCAACTGAGCATTGGATAGGTTCAGGCGCTGCAGCCGCGCCATGTAGCGTACATCAGGCGCGTGCTGCAGCGGGTTGAAGTCCAGGTCCAGTTGCTGCGGATGGATCATGTCCTGAAAGCGCGTGGAGAGGTTTTCATCGAGCGTGATGCGATTGTGCCCCAGCCTCAGGACATCCAATGGCCGGCCGCAGAGGAAAGTCAATGTCGCTTCATCCAGTGTCAGCTGGTTGCGGCGCAAATTCAGTTGGCGCAGGTCTGGCATCGCCGCCAGCACACGTTGTGCGGTGGGTGAGAGGGTAGTAAGGGTGTTGTTGGTCAGATCCAGCGTGCGCAGCCTGGGCACCGATTCAAGTGCCTCGAACAGTGCTTGCGCGTCGATTGTACGGTTGTTGGTAACTTCCAGCACTTGCAGGTTGGGGAAGCGTGACAGGAACGCCCTGTCCAGTCGTTGCAGTTGCAGCTCGTCCAGCTTGAGTTCACGGATGTGGGGCAGGCTGGCTGTGATCGCTGGCAACTCGCCTAACTGCATTCGCTCCAGCACGAGTGTGCCCAGGTTGCCGGGACCCTCCCGTCGCCAGGCGGCTTTGAGGCGGTCGGCGCATTGTTGTCGCTCGAAGCGCTGGCTGATGTTGCGTGCGGTCAGGTACCACGTTTCCAGATAGCGTTTCAGATCTTGCCACTCTGCCTGCAGTTGCCGCATTGCCGTGCCCAGGTCACCGGTCTGGCTCAGTTCGGCTCTCAAGGCGCTGATCTCGTTGCTGTTCAGTGAGGGGAAAAGTGACTTGAGCCGGCGTGTCGCGGCGCTTTCGCCGAAAGGGCCTGCTCCTCGGCCACTGAGCGGGTAACCGATTCGCCCATGTGCCAGGCGCATGGGTGAGCGAAAACCAGGCCTGATTGGCTGCTGGCCGAGCAGCACCGCGCAGCCCGAGCGGTCGGCGAGGGCGCTGGCGAACAGCTCGGCTTCACTCGCCTGCGGCTGTTCGGCTACCAATGCATCACGCAGCAGTTGGCTGTCGGCATTGGCCAGGTCTGCTCGGTACAGGCCGGTCAAGGCACGATCGAGGCGGGCACGAGCTTGCAGGTAGCGGGCTTCTTCAGCCACGCGCAAGGGCACGCGCCCGTTCTTCAGGCGTTCGCGTTCGGTGCTGTCGGCATTCGCGACGAGTTCTTCCAGGGCATTGTCAGGCAAACCGGGGAACTGGCGGCCCAAGGTCTGCGCTTCGTCGCCAAGCGGTGCGCGATGGCTTTCCAGCATGCTCGCGAAGACTTCGCGACGACGTGCTGACAGGCGGTTGGCCAATAGCTCGTTAAGGGCGCCCGGGCGCTGCTCTACTGGCGTATCGGGTAGTAGCTGCTCTATGACATCTTCATCCATCCCCGCCAGGACAATCTTGCTCAGTTCGCCATCGTCAAGCTCTTCGCGGCCGATCTCGATCTGCAGCGTGTCGGCTTTTGGCTCCGCACCGAAGTAGACTGCGTCCCCCCACTTTTCGGCACCGGTGAAGACCTTCAGCCTGTAGTTCGCGGGCCAGCCAGGCAGCTGTACCAGTTCCGGCAGCGCGAAGTTCATATGTGCAGCCAAAGGCTGGCCATGACGTACTCGGGTGATGATGCCCTCCACGTCGTCAGCCAGTCGCAGGCGCAGCAAGGTATCGGCCAGCAGAGCCGGCGGCTGCGAGCCGGTGACCTGGCTGCGACGCAAGGTGTCTGCGTCGACTTCGGTAATGCGCAATGCGGCAAGTTGCTCCGATGCATCCAGCCCCTGGCCGAACCGGCCCAGCCCCTCGAGCAACTGCGCATCGTCCCATTCGAGTGGGTTGTCGTGGGCCAACTGCCAGCGCTGGTCGCCGAGGTAGCGCAAGGCCGGAGTGTAGGCATCGGGGGCGTCCGGGTGGCGCACATGCCACTGTCCGTCGGTTTCGAACACCTCATACAGTTTGCCTTGAAGCCAAACGTGGGTTTTGCCATCGATGATGTAGAGCCCTTGGGCATTTTTCTGCACACCCACCGGCAACGAGCTCGAAGTGCTGTAAGGGCCCATGTCTGGGTGCCAAAGCCGTTCGCGGCCACCTTTCCAGACGCTTTCCAGCGCATCGACGAACCCTGATGCCTTGACCGCGCTGCTGCCGACGGCAAAACCGGCGATCACGGCGGCATTGATGGCCAGTGACTCGAGTTGTTGCAGCGCTTCCTGGGTATCGCCTTCTTCCCAGGCTTCGAACCCGGTGAATACCGAATCCATGAGGTCGTAGGCAAATACTCCAAGCATCGCGGCATCCAGCCCAGGCACGAAGAAGGCGGCCACGTTCAGTACGTTCATGCCTGCGTCCAGCCAGTGCTGCAGCCGTACCTTGCGTGCCTTGGCGTCGGCATCTGCGGTCGGTACTGCGATCGTTCTGGCATTCGCCTTGATGCGGCGCTTGTGGTCCCTGTAAAGCACTTGCCAGATGGGAAAGGCCAGGCGGGTTCGCTTGAAGTGCAGCTCAGGCTTGTCCTTGGGTTTGCGCGTGGAGGTGCCATGCTCGAACAGGGCATTTTCGAGCTTGCGGCTGAGCTCGATCTGGTTGTCCTGGTCAGCGAAGCTGATCAAGTGCTGGCGAAACGTGGTTTGCAGCAGGCGTTGACGCATGAGCGAGCCGGCCTTTTGCAAGGAAGCAAACTCCCTCACCGGGTGTTCGGAATCGTGGGGAATGTAGAGCATGCAGGGGTTGGTCTGGTCGGCTTCATCAGGGCCTATCAGCAGTACGCCATGAAGCGGGATGCCGAACAGGCTGAAGCGCCAGCAGCGAAGCTTGTGTTCGCCGTAACGCGGCGTGCTTTCGTTGTCGCATAGCTGTACCAGAGCATTGTGGCCTTTGAGCGTCAACAGGCCCTTGAGGTAGGCGATCATTGCCTCGGTTTTCAGTGCCTGCTGGCTTGCATCGATCCACTGCTGTTCGATCGCGGCCTTTCTGGAGCCTTCATAAATGCCCTGCAGGTGGTCTTGATACTGCTGGCCGAGGTCCAGGCTTCGGCAAAGGTTCACGAACGCTTCGGGCTCGAGCCCTGGAAGTGAGGCGTCGTCGTCCGGGCCAAGGGTCAGGGTGTCGAACGGGCCCACTTCGTCGGTTCCTTCGAAATTGTGCAGGGCGGCCTCCAGCAGCGTGCGCTTCTGTGGTGATCCTTCGGGGCGCTTGATGTACGTATCGTCACCGCCGAGTGAGAAATCGAGGCCGGGGACATTCACCAGCGTGGTGTACACCTTGAACGGCTGGTGCAGGTACTGGGCCTTGTCCGCTTTGACATCCGGGCCCAACCGGCTCTCGAGCAAAGGCTTGCAGAATTCGCTGATCTGCCTGAAGTCTTCGAGCAAGGCCCGCAGAGCTTTGAACTCGGCATCGCGGGCGCTGATCAGCTGCCGTAAACGCGCCTTGTCTTCATCGCTGGCTGCGGTGTACCAGGCGTAAGGCGAACCGTTTTCGTCGAGGTAGTCCTTGCGGATGCTCTGTACGACGCGGCGGGTATGGTCAGGGTGCATCGTTCGGCACCAGTCAGGCAGGTTACGGACAATCTGGGCCTGATGGAAAGGCATGGGTGTGCTGGGCATGCTGAAGTCTCCGTGGTCGATGGAGGGGCCAGTCGACAGGTTTCGCCTCGGCATGCGGTGGTATTTAGTTGAATGCACAGGTCGGTCCTGTGCACGAGAGCGTCGGTAGGGGAGCAGCGCGGGCAGGGTTGTTGGGAGATGGTGAAGCAAGGCATGGGGTAGGCATGTCGTGTGGATGACGCCGGCACGTGGGGTATGGGCCGGCGTCATGTGATGCCTGGCCATGGGCCGGCGTTCTATCAGGGAGAACTACGATGCATTCGCTGTGCAGTCCCAAGGATCACCTGCTGGACCTCGACGGTATTGAAATAGCGGTACGCACCTGGGGGGCGGAGGACGGCATCCCGGTGCTGGCTCTGCATGGCTGGCTGGACAATGCCGCCTCGTTCGAACGCCTGGCACCGATGCTCGACGGCTGCTTCGTGGTCGCCCCCGACCTGGTTGGCCACGGCCGCTCGGACCATCGCCGCCACGACAGTGGCTACTACCTGTGGGAACATGCCGAGGACATGCTGGCAGTGACCGACAGCCTGGGCCTGTCGCAATTCCATGTGCTGGCCCATGGCATGGGTACCGGGGTGGCATCGCTGCTGGCGGCCATGACCAGCGGTATTGCCAGCATGACCTTCCTCGACGGCATGGGCGCACCGTTCACGGTGGCCGAGGATGACCGCGTGCAGCACCTGGCCCGGGCCTACCGGCTCAAGCGCATGGTGCAGCGCAGCCAGCTGCAGGGTTTTGCCGAGCCGGACGTCGACCGTTTCGAGGACCTGGACACGGCGTTGGAACAACGCCGCGAGCGCCTGGACACCGAGCTGTCGGAAGAGGCAGCACGGCTGCTGGCGCTGCGTGACCTGCTGCAACTGGGCGAGGGCTATTGCTGGCGCCACGACCCACGCCTGGTGCTGCCCGAACCCATGCCGCTGACCGAGCGCGAAGCCTGCGACCTGCTCAGCCAGATCCGTTGCCCGTTGTACCTGCTGTTCGGGCGCCAGGGGGCATTCACCGGCGAAGCCTTTACCCGGCGCCAGGCGGCCTTGCCCAGCCAGGCGAAGATCTCCTGGCATCCGGGCGGGCACCACTTCCACCTGGATGCGCCGGACCGGGCGCTGGTCGATCAACTGCTGCGCATCCTCACCCGCCATGAAGGGGGCGTTCTGCAACGGTTGGTAAACGAATAACTGCATATGGTCATGCCATGCGCACGTGGGCTATGGTGGTGAATCTCATCGGGCTTGCGTGATCCCTTGTGGGAGGTTGTCCAGCTCTTTGGGCTGCGCTGTCGCGCAGATAACTGAATTCGCAAGCGATCCTCGTACCCTGTGGGAGCGGCTTTAGCCGCGAAGAATCCAACGCGGTGCATGGCACCGGCTGCGCCGGTGTTCGCGGCTAAAGCCGCTCCCACAGGGTCCCTGCTAATTCAATGAGTTATGTGCAGTTCCATGAGAGCGGGCGAAGCCCGTGCCATTCACCGCAACGCCTGATTCGCGGGCACGCCCGCTCCCATAGGAATCCAGCGGCCACAAGGAGCCTTGGCATGCGACCATTCGTCATCAAGCATATCGACCACCTCGTCCTGCGGGTCAGCGACCTGGAGCGCAGCGTCGCTTTCTACACCCAACTGCTCGGCTGCACGGTCAGCCGCGTGCGCGAAGACCTGGGAATGGTCCACCTGGCCACGGGCACGGCGATGATCGACCTGGTGACCCTGGACGGTCCCCTGGGCCAGCCAGGTGGTGCGGCGCCGGGGGCCGAGGGGCGCAACCTGCACCATTTCTGCCTGCGCATCGAGCCATTCGACGAGGCGGCACTTACGGCCTACCTGCAAGCTGCGGGGGTTAAAGTCGAACCTGCCGAAAAACGCTATGGCGCCGAAGGCGAGGGGCTGTCGCTTTACTGCTACGACCCCGATGGCAACCAGGTCGAGCTGAAAGGGCCGGTACCGGCAACGGAGGCTTCATGAGCAACCTGCACACTCGCGCGCGGTAGAGATCGCGCAAAGTTCAGGTGGATATCCCGGCAAAGCCTATTATGCTTCATCTACCTTGCTGCGATCCGAGGCGGCCCGCCTCGTCGTGCTTCGCATATCCAAAGCAAGCCCCCCAGGGCCTGGGTGCGACGGTGAAAAAAATATGAGGTGCTCCCGGCCTGCATGACGACAAGACGGAGGCACCCCATGGCGGTTCTCGACAGCACATCCACGGGCAGCGCGCCCCAACGCGGTATCACCCGGGAGGAGCGCAAGGTCATCTTCGCCTCGTCCCTGGGCACGGTATTCGAATGGTACGACTTCTACCTTTACGGCTCTCTGGCGGCGATCATCGCCAAGCACTTCTTTGCCGGGGTCAATGAAACCACCTCGTTCATCTTCGCCTTGCTGGCCTTTGCCGCCGGCTTTGCCGTGCGGCCATTCGGCGCCATCGTGTTCGGTCGCCTGGGCGACATGATCGGGCGCAAGTACACCTTCCTCATCACCATCGTCATCATGGGCTTGTCCACCGCTGTGGTGGGCCTGTTGCCCAGCTATGCCACGATCGGCGTGGCAGCGCCAATCATCCTCATCAGCCTGCGCCTGCTGCAGGGCCTGGCACTGGGTGGCGAGTACGGCGGTGCGGCCACCTACGTGGCCGAACATGCACCCAAGGGCCGGCGCGGCTTTTTCACCGCCTGGATCCAGACCACGGCCACCCTGGGGCTGTTCCTCTCGCTGCTGGTGATCATGGCCTGCCGCACGGCCATGGGTAACGAGGTGTTCGAGGCCTGGGGCTGGCGAGTGCCATTCCTGCTGTCGATACTGCTGCTGGCGATTTCGGTGTACATCCGCATGCAACTCAACGAGTCGCCGGTGTTCATGAAGATGAAGGCCGAGGGCAAGGCGTCCAAGGCGCCACTGACCGAGTCGTTCGCCCGCTGGGACAACCTCAAGGTGGTGGTCATGGCGCTGCTCGGTGGCACCGCCGGCCAGGCCGTGGTGTGGTACACCGGGCAGTTCTATGCGCTGTTCTTCCTGTTGCAGATGCTCAAGATCGAGCCGCAGACCGCCAACCTGCTGATTGCCGGTTCGCTATTGATCGGCACACCGTTCTTCATCTTCTTCGGCAGCCTGTCCGACCGCATCGGCCGCAAGAAAATCATCATGGCCGGTTGCATCATCGCCGCGCTGACCTACTTCCCGATCTTCAAGGCACTGACCCAGTACGGCAACCCGGACGTGTTCGTCGCCCAGGAGCAGAACCCGGTGGTGGTGATGGCAGACCCTGCCCAGTGCGCGTTCCAGTTCGACCCGGTGGGCAAGGCCAAATTCACCAGTTCGTGCGATATCGCCAAGAGCCTGCTGGCCAAGCGGGCCATCCCCTATACCAACGAAGCGGCAGAACCTGGCAGCGTGGCGCAGATCCGCATTGGTGAACGGGTGCTGCCAAGCTTTGATGGACGCAGCCTGGCGGCAGCGGACTTCAAGGCACAGAGCGATGCCTTTATCGCGACCTTGACCGGGGCGTTGAAGGAAGCCGGCTACCCGGAAAAGGCCGACCCGGCGAAGATCCACTACCCGATGGTGCTGTTGCTGCTGACCATTCTGGTGATCTACGTGACCATGGTCTACGGGCCGATCGCGGCCTGGCTGGTGGAGCTGTTCCCGGCACGCATCCGTTACACCTCGATGTCGCTGCCTTACCACATCGGCAACGGCTGGTTCGGCGGCTTCCTGCCGACCGTGGCGTTTGCCATGGTGGCGGCGACCGGGGATATCTATTACGGCTTGTGGTACCCGATCGTGATTGCAGTGATGACGGCGGTGCTGGGGATCTTCTTCCTGCCGGAGACCAAGGACCGCGATATCAACCACACTTGAAGGTTGAGGCTGACTGTGCCGGCCTCTTCGCGGGCAAGCCCGCGAAGAGGCCGGCACAGTCAACCCATCAGTCGAAATACCCACGCAACCCAAAGGCATACCCGGTATCCACCCCAGCAGCCTCGCCGCGGCTCCAGCGCTTCTTCAACACGAACTCGAACGCTGGCTCGTACAGCCCGTCCCGCACCAGTGCACCCGCCAGCACCTCCACGTCATACCAGCCATTGTCCAGCTCGATGATCGGCCGCCCCGGCACCTGGTAACGCGCCATCAGGTCACCCAGTGTCTTGGGCGTGAAGTGCTGCAGGATGCGCCAGGTGTACAGCATCAGCGCACCGTGCTCGACCTGCAGCACATAGCCATTGCGGCGGTGCTTCAGGCGGCTGCCGGGTTCACGCAGGGCCGGGGTATGGTTGTCCAGGGTGAACAGGATGCGGTAGGGCAGGTTATCGACCCCGGCCAGTGGCAGCACGACCCCTTCGCGCACGGCTTGGTCGCCGCTGTCGCCGTGGGTGAAGGCATGGGCAAGGTCGTCGGGCAATTCATGTTGTTGCTTGAAGCGCTCGAGCAACTGGATATCGCCGAGCAGAAAGTAGTCGACCAGGTCGTTGAGCACTTCGCTGAATTCGTGGCGCATCTGTTTTCCTTGTTGGTGCGCGTGAGGGCAATGGCAAATGTAGCACTTCAGATTGGCTTCAGATTGCCCCCTGATACTGCCCCCAACACCTGACTTGAAAGGGGGACCGCCATGACTCAGGCAGACAGCGCCAGCCTGTTTCCACTGGCTATCGGCAGCCACGGCGAGCGCCTTGCCCGCATGACGCTGAAACGCTCGGGGGAGCCCGGGCGCGACGAGCTGGAACAGTTCATTCACGCCCGCTTTGCCTGCGCGCACCACGCCGACGTGCAGCACTACCTGCCCGAACTGCTCGGCCTGCATGACAGCCACGGGCGCCTGATGGCCGCCGCCGGCATACGCCTGGCCAGCAGTGGGCCGACCTTCCTCGAGCGTTATCTGGATGAGCCGCTGGAAGTGGCCGTGACCCGGCTGTCTGGCAGCTCGGTGAGCCGTGCACAGCTGGTCGAAGTGGGCAACCTGGCCGCGCTCAGCGCCGGCAGCGCGCGGATCATGATCATTGCCGTGACCTGGTTGCTGGCTGCCCGCGGTTTGCAGTGGGTGGCCTTCACCGGTGCCGCGACCCTGGTCAACAGCTTTCATCGCCTGGGCCTGGTGCCGACGGCGCTGGCTGTGGCCGACCCTGGCCGGCTGAACGGCGATGCCGACAGTTGGGGCAGTTACTACGCGCAGCACCCGCAAGTGTTCGTCGGCAACATCGGCTACGGCCATGCAGCCCTGGCCCGCGGCGGCGTTTTCGAGCGGCTGGGCTTGCCCGCGAGCGTGCAGGAGGCCGGCCATGCCGCGTGAATGCCAGCTGTTCAGGGAAGTGTTGCAACTGCATGCCCGCCACCGAGGGGCGCAACCGGCGTTGCTGGGCCTTGGCGGGCCGTTCACCTATCAACAATTGCTGGACGAGGTCGAGCAACGCCAGGCCTGGCTGAGCGCGCAGCCACCGGGCACTTTTGCCCTGGCCCTGGAGAACGGTCCCGAGGCGCTGTTCTGGGACCTGGCGGCGCTGTTTGCGGCGCGCCCCATCGTTATTCTGCCGGCGTTCTTCAGCAGCGCCCAGCGCCGCCACTGCCTGGCACAGAGCGGGGCTGTGCTGGCGCTGGCCGACGAGGCCTTCGCTGACGACTTGCACGCCAGCGGCTTCTCTGCCGGTGAGCGCTTCTGGAGCCGGCAGCCGCCAGCGGCCGCACCCTTGCCACCGGGTACCGCGAAGATTACCTACACCTCCGGCAGTACCGGTGCACCCAAGGGCGTATGCCTGAGCGCCGAGGCCATGCTGCGGGTAGCGCGTGAGCTGGAGGCTGCCAGCCGGCCCACGGCGCCAGGCAAGTACCTGGCGGTATTGCCTCTGGCGGTGCTGCTGGAAAACCTGGGCCTGTACGCGGCCCTGCTGGCCGGGGCGAGCATTGCCCTGTATCCGCAGGCGCAACTGGGTTTTCGCGGTGCCAGTCAGGTCGACTTCAAGCAATTGCTGGGCGCCATCGCCTTGAGTGGTGCCGAAAGCCTGATCCTGGTGCCGCAACTGCTGCTTGGGCTGGTCACCGCCATCGAGCGCGGCCTGATGCGGGTCGGCCCGTTGCGCTTCGTGGCGGTGGGCGGCGCGCGGGTGGCGCCGAGCCTGCTGGCCCGGTCCCAGGCCATCGGGCTACCGGTGTTCGAGGGCTATGGCTTGTCCGAATGCGCTTCGGTGGTATGCCTCAACCGCCCCGGGGCGCATCGTGCGGGCAGTGTCGGGCGGCCGCTGCCGCATGTGCAGGTGCGCATTGCCGAAGATGGCGAAGTGCAGGTGGCCGGTTCGGCGTTGCTCGGCTACCTGGGCGAACCACCCTTCAGCGAGCCGTGGTTGTCGACCGGTGACCTGGGCCACTTCGACAGCGACGGCTTCCTGTACCTGGCCGGGCGCAAGAAGCACCAGTACAGCACCAGCTTCGGGCGCAACGTCAACCCCGAATGGGTCGAGGCCGAACTGACCCAGGGCGGGGTGATCGCCCAGGCGTTCGTCCACGGCGAAGGCCTGGCACACAACCTGGCGTTGATCTGGCCGCCGGACCCGCAGGCTGACGACCACACCCTGGAACAGGCCATCCGCCAGGCCAATGCCGGCCTGCCGGACTATGCCCGGGTGCATGCCTGGCGGCGTCTGCCCGAACCTTTGAGTGCCGCCGGGCAAACCCTGACCGCCAACGGCCGGCCACGCCGCGAACAGATCCTGCGGTGTTACCAGTCCCTGTTATCCGACCTTCAATGATCTACGAGGTTTGCCATGCTTTTCTTCGACATGCTGCAGCAGGAAACCGCCGACGAGCGTACGGCATTGTTCAGTGTCCCGGTCATCCGCGACGCGCTGGCCGGCAAGGCCAGCCTCGAGGCCTATGTGGCCTTTCTCACCCAGGCCTACCACCACGTGCGGCACACCGTGCCATTGATGATGGCCTGCGGGGCCCGTTTGCCGGCGCGGCTGGAGTGGCTGCGCGGCGCAGTGTGCGAGTACATCGACGAGGAGTACGGCCATGAGCGCTGGATTCTCGATGACATCGCCGCCTGCGGTGGCGACCCGCACCAGGTGGCCGGCGGCCGGCCGGCATTGCCCATCGAGCTGATGGTGGCATTTCTCTACGACCAGATTGCCCGTGGCAACCCGGTCGGGCTGTTCGGTATGGTCAACGTGCTCGAAGGCACCAGCATTGCCCTGGCCACCCAGGCTGCCGGTACCCTGCAGAGCAGCCTCGGCCTGCAGGACAAGGCGTTCAGCTACCTGAGTTCCCACGGCGCCCTGGACCAGGACCACATGGCCACCTACCGTGGCCTGATGAACCGTCTGGACCAGCCAGAAGACCAGCAGGCGGTAATCCACGCTGCCAAAGTGGTGTATCGCCTGTATACCGCCATGTTCGAAGGGCTGCCGCGTACCGCGCAGCAGGAGGTAAAGCATGCGCTTGCCTGATTGCGTGGCGGTGCTCACCGGTGCCAGCGGTGGCATCGGCCTGGAGTTGGCGGCCCAGCTATGCAGTGCCGGTGCTCGCGTACTGGCGGTCAGCCGGCAGCAGGGCAAGCTGACCGAACTGATGGCGCGCTACCCCGGGCAATTGCGCTGGCAGCAGGCCGACCTGCGCTGCGCCGAAGGCCGCCGTGATGTGCTGGAGGCGGCGCGGGCGATGGGTAGTTGCAATCTGTTGATCAACGCCGCCGGGGTCAACCGCTTCGCCTTGCTCGAACAGATGGACGAGGCCGCCCTCGACGAGTTGTTCGACCTCAACATCAAGGCCGCCGTGCAGCTCACCCGCCTGTGCCTGCCGCTGCTGCGCGCCCAGCCCAGTGCGCTGGTGGTGAACGTGGGGTCGATCTACGGCTCCATCGGCTACCCAGGCTATGCCACCTACTGCGCCAGCAAGTTTGCCTTGCGCGGGTTCTCCGAGGCATTGCGCCGCGAGCTTGCCGACACCTCGGTGAACGTGTTGTATGCCGCACCGCGCACTACCCGCACGACGATGAACAGTAGCGCCGCGCAGGCCCTTAATCAGGCGTTGAAGGTAGGCGTCGATGACCCGCAGGATGTCGCCCGGGCGGTGCTCGACGCGGTGCAGGCCGAGCGCAGCGAACTGTACCTGGGTTGGCCGGAGAAACTCTTCGTGCGCCTTAACGGCATGCTGCCAGGCGTGGTCGACCGCGCCCTGCGCAAGCAATTGCCGCTGATCCGTCGCTACAGCAACTGGCACAGCAAGGAGTCGAGCAAATGAAACGTCTGATACTGGCCAGCCTGCTGGCCATCGCCCCGTTCACCTGGGCCCTCGACCAGAACGGTACCCAGCAACTCAACGCCATCCAGCAGCGCTGGGCGGTGGTTCGCTATAACCTGCCCGAAGCCCAGCGTGCCGGGGCATTCGAGGCCCTGGCGGCACAGTCGGCGGCGTTGGTGCACCAGCATCCGGGCTCGGCCGAGCCGCTGATCTGGGACGGCATCGTCAACAGCAGCTGGGCCGGCGCCACCGGTGGGTTGGGCGCGTTGGGCAAGGTCAAGGCCGCCCGCGCCAGCCTGGAAAAGGCCCTGGCCATGGACCCCAAGGCGCTGCAAGGCTCGGCCTACACCAGCCTGGGCGCGCTGTACGACCAGGTGCCCGGCTGGCCATTGAGCTTCGGCGACCAGGCCAAGGCCGAGGCCATGCTGCGCCAGGCGCTGGCGATCAACCCCGACGGTATCGACAGCAACTATTTCTGGGCCGACCACCTGTACCGGCAAAACCGCTACGACGAAGCCCGCGCCGCCCTGCAAAAGGCATTGCAGGCACCGCCCCGGCCCGGGAGAGAGTTGGCCGACCAGGGCCGGCGTGGTGAAATCGATGCTTTACTCAAAGCGATCAAGGACAAACAGGATTAAGCATGCGCTTGCTGCTGGTAGAAGACGACGCCGCGTTGGGGGAGGGGATTTGTGACGGCCTGCGCCGCGAGGGCTATACCCTCGACTGGTTGCAGGATGGCGCCAGTGCCTTGCATGCCCTGTGCCACGAAGAGTTCGACCTGGCCATCCTCGACCTGGGCTTGCCGCGCCTGGATGGTATCGAGTTGCTGCGGCGCCTGCGTGCGGCCGGGAAGACCCTGCCGGTGCTGGTGCTGACCGCCCGCGACGCCACCGATGACCGCATTGCCGGGCTGGATGCCGGCGCCGACGACTACCTGGTCAAACCCTTCGACCTCAACGAACTCAAGGCCCGCTTGCGGGCCTTGCTGCGGCGCAGTAGCGGCCGCGCCCGCGTGCTGATAGAGCATGCCGGGGTATGCCTGGATCCGGTCAGCCAGCAGGTGCACTACCTGGGCCAGCCGGTGGTACTCACGCCCAAGGAATACCTGCTTCTGCACGAACTGCTGGCTCAGCCGGGCAAGGTGTTCACCCGCGAACGCCTGACCCAGTTGCTGTATGGCTGGGATGAAGAGCCGGAGAGCAACACCCTGGAAGTGAACATCTACCACCTGCGCAAGAAGCTGTTCAACGGCCTGATCCGCACCGTGCGCGGGATTGGCTACCTGGTGGAACGCAAGTCATGAGCTCGTTGCGCCAACGCACCTTGTGGCGGGTGATGCTGCTGTTGCTGGTCGGCAGCGGGTTGCTGGCGCTGTATAACTATCACGACAGCCGCCACGAAATTAACGAAGTGTACGATGCCCACCTGGCGCAGAACGCCCGGCTGCTGCAGGGCATCATGAGCCTGCCGGTGCAAGAGCAGAGCCGTGACGAGTTGTACCGCGCCTTCGACGAGGCCTTGAGCAAGGCCGGGCACCACAAGGTGGGGCACCGCTACGAGAGCAAGCTGGCCTTCCAGGTATGGGCCGACGACGGCGGGCTGCTGGTACACACGCCCAGCGCCCCGCAGCTGGGGCAGGCGCCGCGGGTGCCGGGTTTTGCCGATGTGGTGGTGGATGGGCGCCGTTGGCGCAGTTTTGTCTTGCCGGTGCCGGAAAAACACTGGGTGATCTGGGTGGGCGAGCGCAACGACGTGCGTGACGACCTGATCGAACGCATCGTGCAGCACACGCTGTTGCCATTCCTGTTCGGCAGCCTGGCCCTGGCCTTGCTGGTGTGGGCGGCCATCGGCTGGGGGCTGCGGCCGCTGCAGAACATGGCCAGGGTGATCCGCGCCCGTCACGCCGAGTCGCTCGAGCCGTTGCAGCTGGTGCCGTTGCCTAAGGAGCTGGAGCCGATGCAGGCGGCGATCAACCGCCTGCTCGGGCAGATCGACGACCTGCTGCGCCGCGAGCACCGTTTCATCGCCGACGCTGCCCACGAGATGCGCACGCCCTTGGCCATCCTGCGCCTGCATGCGCAGAACGCCCTGAATGCAGACAGCGCTGCCGAGCGGGACAAGGCCCTGCAGTTCCTGATGGGCGGTGTCGACCGCCTTGCCCGGGTGGTCAACCAGCTGTTGACCCTGGCCCGCCTGGAGCCGCGACCAGGCCGGCGTGACTGGCCGCGGGTGGACCTGGAGGGCGTGGTGGCCGAGACTCTGGCAGAGCTTACCCCCTGGATACTGGAGCGCGGGCTGGAGCCTTCGCTGGACATCGCCGCCGGCGACTACCATTTGCACACCGACGCTGGCGCGCTGGGTATTGCCTTGCAGAACCTGGTGGCCAATGCCGTGGACCATTCGCCTGCAGGCGGTCGCGTCACCGTGACACTGCAGCGCGAAGGCCAGGCCCTGCTGGTCAGCGTCGACGACGAAGGGCCGGGCATAGCGGTGGTTGACCAGCAGCGGGTGTTCGAGCGTTTCTACAGCAAGGGCTCGACCAATGGCGCCGGGCTGGGGTTGTCGATCGTCAGCACCATCATGACCCGCCTGGGTGGCAGCGTGCAGTTGCGCAACCAGACGCCACACGGATTGCGCGCGACCTTGCGCCTGCCCGTGGAGCCCTGAACGCTGGCTAGTGTTTCTGGGCGATCTGGATCAGGTTGCCGCAAGTGTCATCGAACACCGCTACGGTGACCGGCCCCATGGCAGTAGGCGTTTGGGTGAACTGCACGCCCGCTGCGCACAGCCGGGTATATTCGGCCTGGATGTCCCGCACGCCGAACGAGGTGGCGGGGATGCCGTCCTGCTTGAGCGCGGCCTTGTAGACCTTGGCGGCCGGGTGCGCGTCGGGCTCGAGCAGCAGCTCGACGCCGTTGGGGTCGTTGGGGGAGGTGAGGGTCAGCCAGCGGTGTCGGCCCATGGGGATGTCGTGCTTGGGCTCGAAACCGAGTACGTAGTGGTAGAAAGCCAGGGCCTTGGCCTGGTCGTCGACGAGGATGCTGGTGACTATGATCTTCATGAACGCACACCGTATGCCTGGAGTCGTTGAGTACCAGTAAAGACAATCAGCGGCATTTGGCCAGGGCACCGGGTTCACTGCTAACCCTGCAACGCGATCCGACAGCATTTCTCTTCACGGTCAAAGTTCCAGATGGGTTGGTGGCAATGGGGGTTGTAGCGTTGATCGGGCGATACCACCCAAACCAAGGAGTGAACCCCATGCAAGAAGAACCCGTTAACAAGCCAGACGACACGCTCGACCGCGAACAGCTGGAAAATGCAGAACCGCAGGCAACGTTGTCCAGGCGCAAGCGCGGTATAGGGCCAGTAGTCGGCATGCCCTGCAGGCCAGGGTACAAGCTGATTGGTGATGACTGTGTAATCGCCAATATCGATTTCGAGTGAAGCAAAGGGGGGGGGCGCATCGCGCCCCTCGTAAAAACCTGCTCAAGCCATAGGTAAATCCTTCATCACCCGGCCCCCACCCAGCCGCTGCCGAGGGTAAAGTGACAGGCATGATCCCAGCGCGCCCAGACCGGCGTCAGAGAGGTGCCCGTGGCGGCCTACACATTGCGACAACTCAAGTACTTCGTCACCACCGTCGAGGCCGGCAGCGTGGCCGAGGCTTCACGCCAGCTGTACATTGCCCAGCCGTCCATCTCCACGGCCATCAAGAGCCTGGAAGAAAGCTTCGGCGTGCAGCTGTTCATCCGCCACCACGCCCAGGGTGTGTCTCTGACGCCCAGCGGCAAGCGCTTCTATGCCAAGACCAAGTCGCTGCTGCAGATGGCCCACGAGTTCGAGCAGAACGCCCTGGCCGACAACGACACCGTGGCCGGGCAAATCGACATCGGCTGCTTCGAAACCGTGGCACCGCTGTACCTGCCGCGCCTGATCGCCGGCTTTCGCCAGCGTTACCCGGGGGTGGATATCCGCCTGCGCGACGGCGAGCAGCAGGACCTGATCCAGGGTCTGACTGCCGGTACCTTCGACCTGGCGTTCCTCTACGACCATGACCTGGACGGCACCATCGAGGCCGAGCCGCTGATGCCGCCGCAGAAGCCCTATGTGCTGCTCCCGGAGAACCACCGCTTCGCCGGGCAGGCCCAGGTGTCGCTGCGCGATCTGTGCCCGGAGCCGATGATCCTGCTGGACGTTGCCCCCAGCCGTACCTACTTCGTCAGCCTGTTCAACGAAATGGGCCTGACGCCCAATATCGTCTTCAGTTCGCCGTCGATCGAGATGGTACGCGGCATGGTCGGGCAGGGCTTTGGCTTTTCGCTGCTGGTGACGCGGCCGCATTCGGAGTACACCTACGACGGGCAACGCCTGGCCATGCTGGATATCGCCGAGCCAGTGGCGCTGTCAGGGCTGGCGGCTGCGTGGTTGAAACGGGTGCAACTGACCAAGCCGGCGCAGTTGTTCGTCGAGTTTTGCCGGGAAGAACTGGCCAAGTTCTGAAACGGGCACGCCATGCATCTTGCTGCCGAGGCATGGCGTGCCTGCTGATCAGGGGTTGACCTGATAGCCGCGACCTTGCAGGCAGCCGGCGTAGGCACTGGCATGAGCCTGGGCTTTCGCTTCGTCCTGGCCGCGCCGGTCCTGACGGCGGTCCTGACGCTGGCGCATGCCACCAACCGCAGCACCGGCGGCGGCCACTTCGCCGGCGCGGTTCTGTCGGTATTGCTCCTTGGCATCGTCACCGACCCGGTCATACAGCTCGTCGTGCTGGTTGCCGCGCACCTGCGCGCCTGCCGCACCGGCAACCGCGCCGGCGGCGGCACCGCGTACCCGGCCACCGACATGGGGGTCGCTGGAGGTCGCGGCACTGTTCGCGGCATTGGTCGCGACAGTATTGCAATCATTGATATCCAGTTGCATCTGCTGGCTGCTCTGGCCCTTGAGCGGCACCACCGACTGCGCCTGGGCTGCCGATGCCGCGCACAGCAGCACCAGCAGGCAACTCCACGTGAACGTACGCATGGCAAACCTCCAGCGGGTGGGGATCCCGTTTCACAGGATAGTTCTCTTTGCTGCCGATGATGGCAGTTTTGCCGGGATGGTCTAAACCGGATATCAAACGTGGTTCGCCTGCGTATCACGGCGTGAATCCGGGCTACCTGTGGAAACCCCATGAGCCAGAGCCAGCAACTGATCATCTGTGAGTACTGTGACACGGTGTACCACCGTGCGCCGCTGCTCAAGCACCAGCGCGCCGTTTGCCAGCGCTGTGGCGGCGTACTGTACCGGCATACCTCGCTGACGGTGCAGCAACGCCTGGCCCTGAGTGTGACGGGTGGCATCCTGCTGGTGTTCGCCAACGCCTACCCGGTGATGACCATCGGCATGCAAGGGCTCACCCATTCCGCGACATTATGGGACTCGGTACAGATCCTCAGCCACGGCAGCATCACCTTCATCGCCCTGGTCATGGCCCTGTCGATCATCTTTGCGCCGGTGCTGCAGATTACGCTCTTGTGCTGGGTGTTGGGTTTCGCCCTGGCCGGCCAGCGCGCACCCGGTTTTGCCCTGTGCATGCGCAGCCTGGAGGGCCTGCGGCCTTGGAGCATGCTGGAGGTATGCCTGCTGGGGGCGATGGTGGCGGTGATCAAGCTGGCGGGGTTTCTCGATGTGATACCTGGCATCGGCCTGCTGGCGCTGGCCGCGCTGAGCATGCTGATCATCCATATCGCCGGCAAGGACATCCGCGGCCTTTGGGAGCAGGTATGAATATCCCGGCCAACGCCGACGACCTGGGCCTGTGCCTGTGCCATGGCTGCGGTCAGGCCTGCGAACTGGGCAGCGACAAGCACACCTGCGAGCGCTGTGGTGCCGCCATCCACCGGCGCAAGGCCAATGCAATCAGCCGTGGCTGGGCGTTTCTGCTGGCGGCGCTGGTTTTCTACATTCCCGCCAACCTGCTGCCGGTGATGCACACCGAAATGCTCGGCAGTGGCAGCGAAAGCACCATCGGCGGCGGCGTGCTGGAGTTCTGGGAGGCAGGGGCCTGGGACATCGCGCTGATCATCTTCATTGCCAGCGTGGGTGTGCCGGCCATCAAGTTCTTCTCGCTCGGCCTGTTGCTGTTCACCGCCCAGCGCGGTTCTACCTGGGCCTGCCGGCAGCGCTCGCAGCTGTACCGTTTCGTCGAGCTTATCGGCTACTGGTCGATGCTCGATGTGATGGTGGTGGCGCTGGTGGCGGCGCTGGTGCAACTGCGCGGGCTGGGCACCATCGAGCCGCGGGTGGGCATCCTGTTTTTCGGCATGGTGGTGGTACTGACCATGTTTTCTGCGATGAGCTTCGATCCACGCCTGATCTGGGATAGCCGTACCAACGAGGGAGGCCGCATTGATGGTGCAACAGACTGACAAGCGCGAGGGCGCGGGGCAGGTTGAAGTGCGCACCCGGCGCTGGAGCGTGTCGCTGGTATGGATCGTGCCGATACTGGCGATCCTGATCGGCGCTTCGCTGGTGGTGCGCAACTGGATGCAGCAGGGCCCGGTCATCGCCATTTCCTTCCACACCGGGGAAGGGCTGGTGGCGCACAAGACCCAGGTCAAGTACCGCAGCGTGGTGATCGGCGAAGTCACCACGGTGGACCTGGCCGACGACAAGAAGAGCGTGGTCGCCAAGGTCCAGCTGTCCAACGACGCCCGTGCGTTCGCCACCCAGGGGGCGCGCTTCTGGGTGGTGCGGCCACGCATTGGCGTGGGCGGCGTGTCCGGCGTGGACACGCTGCTGTCGGGCAGTTTCATCGGGGCGGATTCCGGCGAATCGAAAGTGCCGGAAAAGTCCTTTGTCGGCCTAGAGCTGCCACCGCCGATCACCTACGACGAAAAGGGCAAGCGCTTTGTCCTGACCGCAAGTGACCTGGGCTCGCTGGATATTGGCTCGTCGATCTACTACCGCAAGATCCCGGTGGGCGAAGTGGTGTCCTTTGCCCTGCAGGGCGATGGCAAGGGCGTGGAGATCGGCGTGTTCGTGCAGGCCCCTTACGACAGCTTCGTCACCGCCGATACCCGCTTCTGGAACGCCAGTGGCGTCGACATGCAGATCGGTGCCAACGGCCTGAAGATCGATACCGAATCACTGTCATCGATCCTGGTGGGCGGGTTGGCCTTTGGCTCGCCCGACTTCGCCCCGCAAGCCGAGCCTGCTGCCGACCAGGCGCACTTCCAGCTGTTTGCCGACCGCGATACCGCCCTGGCACCGCCCAGTGGCCAGGCCCAGTACCTGCAGTTGCGCTTCGACCAGGCCATGCGCGGCTTGTCGGTAGGCGCCCCAGTGGAGTTCAAGGGGGTCGAGTTTGGCCGAGTCACATCGGTGCAGCTCGACTATGATGCCACCCGCCAGACCTTCCCGGTGGTGGTCGAAGCGGTGATCTACCCGCAGCGGCTGGGGCCGGTACACCGCAAGATGCTGTCTGTGTTCAAGCATTCCGAAGGTGACATGGACGGCGCGCGACGGTTGATCGGCACCTTCGTCGAGCACGGCCTGCGGGCCCAGGCGCGCAGCGGCAACCTGATCACCGGGCAGATGTTCATCTCCCTGGACTTCTACCCGGATGCCCCCAAGGTGGCCTTCGACAAGACCGCAGACCCAATCACCATCCCCACATTGCCCGGCAGCCTGGAGCAGCTCCAGGAACAGCTGCAGCGGGTGGTGGAGCGCATCAGCAAACTGCCGCTGGAGAGCATCGCCAGCAACCTGGACGGCAGCCTGCGAGAGCTGCGTGCCAGCCTCAAGCAGTTCAATGGCCAGACGCTGCCGGAGGTGAAGGTGGCACTGGACGAAGTGCACAAGACCCTGAGCACGGCCAATTCGGCCATTTCCGAGGACTCGCCGCAGCGCGAGCGGATGGGGGAAACCCTGGACGAACTGGAGCGCATGTCGCGTTCGCTGCGTGACCTTGCCGATTACCTGGGGCGGCACCCCGAATCACTGATACGCGGCCGGCCGAAAGCGGCCACTGCCGCCGAGCTGGAACCCTGAGGAGACAGCCGATGCTTCGACTGCGCAATGTATGTGGCGCCGGCCTGCTGGCAGTGCTGTTGGGCTGCAGCAGTACCCCGAACAACTATCACACGCTGGTACCGAGCGAGCCTGTACGCGACGGTGGCCAGCGCATCCAGGTGGCGAGGGTGGTCGTGCCGCCGCAAGTGGACCGCCCGCAGTTGGTGGTGCGGCAAGGGCAGAGCGGCCTGGCCATCCTCGAGACGGAGTGGTGGGCGCCAACCTGGTGGATGAGTTTCGCAGCGCCTTGCAGGACCAGTTGGGCGGGCCGGTGGGTGGCGGCAAGGGGTTGCTGCGCGTGGACGTGCAGCGCTTCGATACCGTGCCGGGGCGCTACGCCTCGCTGGAGGCGGTATGGCGCCTGACGCGCTCGGGGGAGGCCGAACTGACCTGCCGTACCTCGCTACAGACGCCCGCAGACAACAGCATCGCCAGCCTGGTCAATGCCCACCAGGCCAATCTGCGCAAACTGGCCGAGGCGGTGCGGGTGAGTGCCCGTCAGGGCAGCTGTTCTGCATCCTGAGCGTCTCGCGCTCCTGCAGGGTGATCAGTTCAGGCGTCCAGCATTCTGTTTCTTGCCACTGCTGACCGTTTCCTGTGCCCGCTCGGTTTTGTCCATTGGCAACTGGTCGAAGTCGCGCAGGCCATCCTTGCGGTACGGGTCGCCGATCCAGCGCGGCGCCACCAGAAACTGCGGGCTCACCAGGCTCTTGGCCGGCTCGTAACGGTCGTAGCTCAGCCCGGCCAGGTCGGACAGGGTATGGATCAGGTGCGAGCTGCTGTAGGGGCGATCGGCCATCGCCTGCAAGTCGCGCGGGTGCTCGGCCTGCCAGCTTGGCGAAGTCCACAGCAAGAACGGGATGGTGTACATCGGCCGGGTCGGCGCGCCTTCGTTGCGCCCCAGGCGGTCGTGGTTGCCAGAGCTGTACACATCTTCGCCATGGTCGGACAGGTACAGCAGGAAACCATTGGGGGAACTGGCCGAGTAACGCTTGATCAGGCTAGACACCACGTAGTCGTTGTAGCGCACCGCGTTGTCGTAGAAGTTGTAGGTTTGCACCTGGTCGTCGGTCAGCTTGCCGGGCACCCCCTGGCGGTCGTTGAAGTGCGCGTAATCGTCCGGGTAGCGGTAGCGATAGTCCATGTGCGTACCCAGCAGGTGCACGATGATGAACTTGTTTGGCGCTGGGTCCTGCAGTGCCTTCTCGAACGGCGACAGCACCACGTCGTCGTATTGGCTGGCATTCTGGTTGCGCTGGTTGTTCAGGTAGACCGGCACGTCCGTCTGCTGCGAGAAGGTGGTCAGCATGGTGTTGCGCTTGGTCATGGTCTGCTGGTTGGTGATCCAGAAGGTCTTGTAGCCGGCCTGCTTCATCAGGTTGATCAGTGACGGGTCGGTGAGGAAACGGTCCGGGTTCTGCTCGTCGCCGAAGGTGAGGATCTGCTGCATCACTTCGATGGTATACGGGCGTGGCGACACCACGTTGCGGAACACCGTCAGGCCCTTGTCGCTGGCGGCCAGCGCATCGAGGTTGGGCGTGGTGTCGCGGTTGTAGCCATACAGGTGCATGTGTTCGCGAGTGGTGGATTCGCCCAGTACCAGCACCAGCGTGCGTGGCGCTGCACCACTGCTGTCACGCAGGTTCTGCAGGGGCGGCAGCGCGGCGTTCTTGGCCAGCAGCTCCTGCATGTTGTCCAGTTGCTGGCGGTACTGGCGGTAGCCGACCAGCAGTTGCCAAGGCACGGCGGGCTCCATGCGTTGCTGCACTTTCTCCGCCGCGTCGGCGAAGCTGCGCTCCTGGGTGACCATCTGCTTGTAGAACGGGTACACCAGGTTGGCCAACAGCAACAAGGCGACCACCGGCAGGCGGCTGCGCAGTGGCAGGCTGACCGGGCGTACGCGCTTCCACAGCAGCACCGCCCCCAGCGTGTACAACAGCAATGCCAGGCCCAGCCAGGCGCTGAAGTACTGACTGAAGTACTCACCGGCCTCGGCGGTGTTGGACTCGAACATCACGAAAATGACGCTTTGCGAGAACTCCTGGCGATAGATGCCGAAGTAGCTCAGGCCCACCAGTGAAGCAGCCCACAACACCAGGCCGATGACCGCTGCCGTGGCGCGAGTGAAACGCGGCAGCAGCAGTACCGGGGCCAGCCACAGGCTGCTGAGGAAGAATGCATCGCGAAAACCGGCGAACCCGGTGGTACCGCTGAACAGCAGCAACGCCTGGGTCACCCCCGAGAAGTACCAGAAGAACAGCAAAAGCCAGCCCAGGCCGGCCCAATCCACGCGCTTGGGCGAGGAGGGGGATGGAGTGTGTGACACGTATGCCTCGTCGTACTTGGCGGCCAGCGGATGTGCTCGTGGCCGGAAAGGGCGTGACGCTAATCTGCCGAGCGTGAAAATAACGTCAACGAGACGCTGGCCCAGGCAAGGTATGATGTATTCAGCCAAACCGGACTGACAGGTCGAGTGAGAATGAACCGTCGCAAGAAGATCAAGCAGCTACTGCAGGCGCACGCCAAGAAGGCCAGTGCCAAGCTGGCGCCGCGCAAGCCCAAGTACATTTGCAAGGCCGACCGTTTGAAGATGGAGGCCGAGGCTGCGGGGGATACCCCCACCTGACTGGCTGGCGCGGACCTTGTAGGAGCGGCCTTGTGTCGCGATCGGGCCGCAGAGCGGCCCCCTGGTTCCAGCATTACGGCAACCAATGCTGGGGCTGCTGCGCAGCCCTTTCGCGACACAAGGCCGCTCCCACATCGAGCGTGCCAACTGCGGATCAACGATCAACGGCGATAGTAGCGGTAGTCATCGTTGTAGCGGTGGTGCATGGCCCGCTCATGGCGGTGCTCCCAGTCGCGGCGCCGTTCCCAGTCGCGTCGGCGTTCCCAGTCTCGCCGGCGCTCCCAATCACGGCGGGCCTGCTCGCGCCGCCACTGTTCGCGGCGCCAGTCGCTGCGGTGGTCATGCCAGCGGTCGTCATCGTGGGCCAGCAACGTGGCTGGCTGTTCATCGGCCACACTGGCCACCCTGGACCAGGGGTTGCCGGCAGGCTGCAACGGTGATTGAACCGCCGGGGCAGCCACTGCGGGCGCCTTCATCTGTGTTGCCGATGCCGTGCCCATCGCCGCGAACGAGAACAGGCCGAGCAGCATCAACCTTGCGACATGTA
The DNA here is from genome assembly GCF_001586765.1 of Pseudomonas sp. ABFPK. Classification (NCBI taxonomy): domain Bacteria; kingdom Pseudomonadati; phylum Pseudomonadota; class Gammaproteobacteria; order Pseudomonadales; family Pseudomonadaceae; genus Pseudomonas; species Pseudomonas sp. ABFPK. Next base: position 94,331 of record NZ_LQXW01000010.1, read on the forward strand.
TTTTCATGAGCGAAGCCAACCTCTGATAACAATTGAGCCATCAGGCCAGCAGGTGTCGGGCGAACCTAGTCTCGCGTTCCGTTTCCTTTCTGTGCCTCCCACATAGACCGGTAAACGGGAAAAAGTTCGCAGCGGCAACAACTTGTAGAACTTCAGCGCTTCAAAAAAGGGCACCTTGCGCCTATGACAACACAAAACAAGCTGTACCTGTGGTAGCGGCGCTCATTTACCATGGCGGTTGTTTTTGCCCATTACCAAGGAAACCCGCCATGAGCGCCCCCCAGTTTCGCACCCCCACAGCCGCCGACGCCGAACGCTGTTACGCCATCGAAATCGGTGCCTACGAAGGCGACGAGGCGGCCACGCTGGAGAAGATCCGCACTCGCATCGCGCAGTATCCGCAGGGCTTCCTGGTGCTGGAAAACGCGGGCGAGATCGTCGGTTTCATCAATAGCGGCTGTGCCCACGAAGTGGTGATGTCCGATGAGGCATTCAAGGAGTTGGTCGGGCACGACCCGGCGGCGCCAAACGTGGTGATCATGTCGGTGGTGGTTGACCCGGCGTACCAGGGCAAAGGCTACGCCAAGCAGTTGATGGATGAATTCATCGCACGCATGAAGGCGGCGGGCAAGCTGACCATTCACCTGATGTGCAAGGAGCAGCATGTGGCCCTGTACCAGAAGCTGGGGTATCAGTACGTGAAACCGTCGCCGTCGGACCACGGCGGCATGGCCTGGCATGAGATGCTCATGGTCCTCTGATTTCGCAAGACACGGCAGCGTTGCCGGCGATGGGCCGCCAAGGCGGCCCCGAATGGTTGCTTACTCGCCGCTGACCAGCTGGCGTGCCAACTGGTTGTGGCGCTCCAGCACCCGTGGCAGGTCGACCGTGGCCAGCTGGCCGTCCTTCACCACCACACGGCCATTGATGACACTGGTGTGCACCTGGGTCGGGGTGCAGAACACCAGCGCCGCCAACGGGTCGTGGTGGCCACCGGCATAGGCCACGTGGCCGAGGTCGAAGGCGACGAAATCGGCCACCATGCCTGGCGCCAGTGCGCCGATGTCATTGCGGTTGAGCACCTTGGCGCCGCCGAGCGTTGCAATTTCCAGCGCCTCGCGCGCAGTCATCGCGTCGGGGCCGAAGCCAACCCGTTGCAGCAGCAAGGCCTGGCGCACTTCACCGATCATGCTGGCGCCGTCGTTGGATGCCGAACCGTCGACCCCAAGGCCCACCGGCACACCGTGGTCGCGCATCTTGCGCACCGGGGCGATGCCCGAGGCCAGGCGCATGTTCGAGCACGGGCAGTGGGCGACGCCGGTACCGGTACGGGCGAACAGTTCGATGCCGTGCTGGTCGAGTTGCACACAGTGGGCGTGCCACACATCGTGGCCGACCCAGCCGAGGTCCTCGGCATATTCGGCGGGGGTCATGCCGAACTTCTCGCGGCTGTAGGCGATGTCGTTGACGTTCTCGGCCAGGTGGGTGTGCAACGACACCCCGTACTGGCGCGCCAGAACGGCGGCTTCGCGCATCAGGTCGCGGCTGACCGAGAACGGCGAGCAGGGCGCCACCACGATGCGGCGCATCGAGCCGTGGCTGGCGTCGTGATAGTCCTCGATCAGGCGCTGGGATTCCTTGAGGATGTCGGCTTCCTTCTCCACCACCGAATCAGGCGGCAGTCCGCCTTGGCTGCGGCCCACGCTCATGCTGCCGCGCGCGGCGTGGAAGCGCATGCCGATCTCGTCGGCGGCATGGATGCTGTCGTCGAGCTTGCAGCCGTTGGGGTAGATGTACAGGTGGTCGCTGGAGGTGGTGCAGCCGGACAGGATCAGTTCGGCCATGGCGGTCTGGGTCGACACCGCGATCATCTCGGGTGTCAGGCGTGCCCAGATCGGGTAGAGGTTGGTCAACCAGTTGAACAGCTCGCCGTCCTGGGCCGCCGGCACCACGCGGGTGAGGCTCTGGTACATGTGGTGGTGGGTGTTTACCAGGCCCGGCATGACCACCTTGCCGCCCATGTCCAGCACCACGTCGGCATGCTGTGGCAGGGTATCGCTGGGGCCGACCTGGCGGATCAGGTTGCCTTCGATGAACATTCCGCCGTTCTTGATCTCGCGGCGTTCGCCGTCCATGGTGACCAGAAGTTCGGCGTTTTTGACCAGTAGCGTTGTTGGAGCATTTGTAGATGACATGGCTTGAGTCTGTCGCAATACGCATCGGCGATTACCGATGTCATAGGCGCAGGGCATTGTAAGCAAGGTTTTTGCGGATTGTATACAGGGCTGATGGTCCTGTGCTGGCCTCTGTATGTGCGGCCCCCTGTGGGACCGCGCAAATGCTCGACAGCGGGGTCACTCGGCCATCTGCAACTCAGGCAGCTTCACCCGAAACGCGCGGGTCAGCCCCAGCAGCACCACAAGGCCCATGCCCATCCAGCACAAACCGATGGTGAACGACAGGCTGGTAAGGCTGCTCCACAGCCACAACGTGCTGAGGAAGCCCAGGCCGGGAATGGCGCCATACAGCAAGTAGTTGCGACCACCACGCAGCTTCTGGTCGATGAGGTAGTGCTTGACCACGGCCAGGTTCACCGCCGAAAAGGCGAACAGCGCGCCAAAGCTGATCATGTTTGCCACCGTGTCGAGGGTGATCACCAAGGCAATCAGCGACAGCAGGCTGACCAGCAGGATGGCCGTGGCCGGTACGCGCTTTTTCGTCACCAACTGGCCGAATGCGCGGGGCAACGCACCGTCGCGGCCCATGGCGAACAGCACCCGCGACACGCTGGCCTGGGACACCATGGCCGAGGCGAAGCAGCCGGCCACGTAGGTGGCGGTGAAGGCGGTCACCAGCAGCTCGCCGCCAACCCGGCGCATCACGTCCACCGACGCCGAGTCCGGGTCGGCGAAGCTGCCCCAGTCAGGGAACACCATCTGTGCGCAGTACGACACCACCAGGAACAACATGCCGCCGATCAGCGACACGGCGAGGATCGCCACGGGGATGCGGTAGGTGGGGTTGCTGGTTTCCTCGGCCATGGTCGAGACCGCATCGAAGCCCAGGAACGACAGGCACAGCACGGCGGCGCCGGTCATGATCAACGGCACGCTGAAGCCTTCGTGGTGGAACGGCGCCAGCAGCGACACCGGCTGCGCCTGCCCGCTGAGGTTGTGGATGGACAGGGCGACGAACACGATGATGAACACCAGTTGCACCACCACCAGGATCCAGTTCACCCGGGTGATCGACTCGATGCCGATCAGGTTGAGGAAGGTGACCAGGGCAATGGAGCCCGCCACCCACACCCAGGCGTGGATGGCCGGGAAGTACTCCGACATGTAAATGCCGATCAGCAGGTAGCTGAGCAGCGGCAGGAAGATGTAGTCGAGCAGCAGGGTCCAGCCGGTGATGAAACCGATGTGGCTGCCGAAGGCCTTGCGGGTGTAGGTGTAGACCGAGCCGGAGTAGGGGTGGGCCTGGACCATGCGGCCATAGCTGTAGGCGGTCAGCAGCATGGCGGCGAGGGTCAGCAGGTAGGCGATGGGCAGGTGCCCCTTGGTCATCTGGGTGACCAGCCCGTAGGTGGTGAATACTGCAAGGGGGACCATGTAGGCCAGGCCGAACAGCACCAGGGCGGGCAGCCCCATGGACTTGCGGAAACGGCCGTTGCTGGCGGTGGGTTGCGACGGGCTATGTGCAGGGCTATGGGCTGTACTTGTTGTTGTATGCATTGCTAACTCCTGGAAAGGGATGCAGGACGCCGCGGTATGCGAGCGGGCTCGATACCGGTGGGTGTTGTGCAAGGAGGTCGAGCGGGTGGCTCGCAGCGCTGGGGCGGGTTGATGCTCCCACACCCCGCCGGTACCCGGAATCACCCTTTGGGGTGAGCCGGCAGGGGGCTTTGCCTGCTCACCCCAAAGGGTGATTTCGGTGTTTGCAGTGCCATGGGAGTATCTTGCCAACGACGCACCGCACTGGCAGCGGTGCCTTTACTTGAGACGGCAGGCCCAAAGTGACTGATCAATTGCTTTCGCAACAGTGGTTCGAGCACCTGGCCAAGGTCACCGAGGCGATCGGCCGACCGGGCTTTGCCGCCACCCTGTTTGCTGCGCTTGGCGTGATCCGGCCGATCCAGGCGACCACGGTGTACCTGTACCCGCACGACGGCATGCCCTGCGCGCTGTTCGAGCAGGACGACAAGGCGCCCTGGCAGCCCGAGGGCAATGTCAGCCGCTACCTGTCCGGCTTCTATCTGCTCGACCCGTTCTACGGCGCCTGTGTGGAGCAGGTCGAGTCCGGTTGCTACGGCCTGTTCGAAGTGGCGCCCGACCATTTCGAGGTCAGCGAGTACTACCAGTCGTTCTACCGGCACTCACACCTGGAGGATGAGCTCAACTACATCCTGCAGGTCGCGCCCGGGCAGAGCCTGGCAGTATCGCTGGCGTTCACCGACAAGCTCGATGGGCAAACCCGTGCGTTGTTCGCGCGTATCACGCCCTGGGTGCTGGCGGTGCTCAGCAAGCATTTCGCCGGGCTGGACAGCCGCGCCGGGCGCTTCGAGAACATCCTCGAGCAGCGCATCCACGCGGCGCTGAACAACTTCGGCAGCTCGCTGCTGACCGAGCGTGAATGCCGTATCGCCCAGCTGATCCTGCGCGGCCACTCGACCAAGTCGCTGGCCGAGCGCCTGGGGGTGTCGGAGGACACCATCAAGTCACACCGCAAGAACGTCTACGCCAAGCTCGACATCGGCACCCAGTCCGAGCTGTTCTCCCTGTTCATCGACGCGCTGGCCAATGCCCAGGGCGTGCTGGGCAAGGACCCGCTGGAAAGCTACATGGGCAAGCTGCGCTGAGCGCAAGCCACCCTGCAACCCCACCGCAAAGGAAAACCAACAATGAATGCGCCTTTCGCCCCGCAACGCCAGACCCGTGACTACCAGGCAGCCGATGCTGCGCACCACATCCATGCCTTCCTCGACCAGAAGGCGCTGAACGCCGAAGGGCCGCGGGTGATCGTCGGTGGCGAACGCCTGCACCTGTGGGACAGCGAGGGCAAGCGCTACCTGGACGGCATGTCCGGCCTGTGGTGCACCCAGCTCGGCTACGGCCGCCGCGACCTGACAGCCGCAGCTGCCACGCAGATGGACCAGTTGGCCTACTACAACATGTTCTTCCACACCACCCACCCGGCGGTGATCGAACTGTCCGAGCTGCTGTTCAGCCTGTTGCCGGGGCACTACAGCCACGCGATCTACACCAACTCCGGCTCCGAGGCCAACGAGGTGCTGATCCGTACCGTGCGCCGCTACTGGCAGGTGGTTGGCCAGCCGAACAAGAAGATCATGATCGGCCGCTGGAATGGTTACCACGGCTCGACCCTGGCCGCCACGGCGCTGGGTGGCATGAAGTTCATGCACGAAATGGGCGGGTTGATCCCGGATGTGGCGCACATCGATGAACCGTACTGGTACGCCGAGGGCGGCGAGCTGACCCCGGCCGAGTTCGGCCGCCGCTGCGCGCTGCAGTTGGAGGAGAAGATCCTCGAACTGGGGGCCGAGAACGTCGCCGGCTTTATCGCCGAGCCGTTCCAGGGCGCGGGCGGCATGATCTTCCCGCCGGAAAGCTACTGGCCCGAGATCCAGCGCATCTGCCGCCAGTACGACGTGCTGCTGTGCGCCGATGAAGTGATCGGCGGCTTTGGCCGCACTGGTGAATGGTTCGCCCACGAGTACTTCGGCTTCGAGCCCGACACCCTGTCCATCGCCAAGGGCCTGACCAGCGGCTATGTGCCCATGGGTGGCCTGGTGCTGAGCAAGCGCATTGCCGAGGCGCTGGTGGAGCGGGGCGGGGTGTTCGCCCACGGCCTGACCTATTCCGGCCACCCGGTGGCGGCGGCGGTGGCCATCGCCAACCTGAAGGCGCTGCGTGACGAAGGCATCGTGCGCCAGGTGAAGGAAGACACCGGGCCGTACCTGCAACGCATCCTGCGCGAGGTGTTCGCCGACCACCCGTTGATCGGCCAGGTGCAGGGTGCCGGGTTGGTGGCGGCGCTGCAGTTCGCCGAGCACAAGCCGACGCGCAAGCGCTTTGCCAATGAGAACGACCTGGCCTGGCAGTGCCGCACCTTCGGTTTCGAGGAAGGGGTGATCATTCGCTCCACCCTGGGCCGGATGATCATGGCGCCGGCACTGATCGCCAACCACAGCGAGCTGGATGAGTTGGTAGAGAAGACCCGCATTGCCGTGGACCGCACGGCGCGCCTGGTCGGCAAACTCTAGACCGCTGATCCCTGTGGGAGCGGGCAAGCCCGCGAACACCGGCGAAGCCGGTGCCATCCACCGTGTCGCCTGGTTCGCGGGCATGCCCGCTCCCACAGAGGGAGTGCGGCGTGCTTGCGGACTGTGTGGTACCTGTTACTTGCGCAAGAAGACCGCACGACGGTCGCCTGGAGTACAAATGTACACCCTCGAATTCTGGCAACAACGTGCCTCGGACCTCTACCTCCCGGCCAATGCACTGATCGACGGCAAGCCCGTCAACGCACAGGACGGCGCCACCTTCGCCGCCATCAACCCCGCCACCAACAAGGTATTGGCCCAGGTCACCGCCTGCGGTCAGGCCGAGGTCGACCTGGCCGTCGCCAGCGCCCGCAGGGCTTTCGAACAAGGCCCATGGCCGCGCATGGCCCCGGGTGAGCGCAAGAAAGTGCTGCTGCGCCTGGCCGAGCTGATCTTGGCCCATCGCGAAGAACTGGCGTTGCTGGACTCGCTGAACATGGGCAAGCCGGTCATGGACGCCTACAACATCGACGTGCCGGGCTCGGCGCAGGTGTTCGCCTGGTATGGCGAGGCGCTGGACAAGCTGTACGACCAGGTGGCACCCACCGCGCCCAACGCGTTGGCCACCATCACCCGCGAAGCCCTCGGCGTGGTCGCCGCCGTGGTGCCGTGGAACTTCCCGCTCGACATGGCCGCCTGGAAGCTCGCCCCGGCGCTGGCTGCCGGCAACAGCGTGGTGCTCAAGCCCGCCGAGCAATCACCGTTCTCGGCCCTGCGCCTGGCCCAGCTGGCGCTGCAGGCCGGTGTGCCGGAAGGCGTGCTGAACGTGGTGCCGGGCCTGGGCGAGCAGGCCGGGCAGGCACTGGGCCTGCACCCGGACGTGGACTGCCTGGTGTTCACCGGCTCCACCCAGGTGGGCAAGTACTTCATGCAGTATTCGGCCCAGTCCAACCTCAAACAGGTATGGCTGGAGTGCGGCGGCAAGAGCCCCAACCTGGTGTTCGAAAACTGCCAGGACCTGGACCTGGCTGCGGAAAAGGCGGCATTTGGCATCTTCTTCAACCAGGGCGAAGTGTGCTCGGCCAACTCGCGGCTGTACGTGCAGCGCTCCATCCATGACGAGTTCATCGAGCGCCTGCAGGCCAAGGCCCGCCAGTGGCTGCCAGGCAACCCGCTGGACCCGGCGAGCCGTGCCGGTGCAATTGTCGACGCCGGTCAGGCTGGCCGGATCGAAGCCGCCATCGCCCGCGCCGGGCAGGATGGCGCGCGGTTGGTGTGTGGTGGCCGGCGCCTGACCATCGACGGCTCGGACAATTACATCGAGCCAACCATTTTTGCCGGTGTCGATGGCCGTATGAGCCTGGCGCGGGAAGAGGTATTCGGGCCGGTGCTGGCGGTCAGTGCCTTCGACAGTGAAGAGCAGGCCGTGCGCCTGGCCAACGACAGCATCTATGGGCTGGCGGCGTCGGTGTGGAGCGATGACTTCAACCAGGTGCACCGCGTGGCACGGGCGTTGAAGGCCGGCACCGTGTCGGTGAACACGGTCGATGCGCTGGATGTGACGGTGCCGTTCGGCGGCGGCAGGCAGTCCGGGTTTGGCCGCGACCTGTCGCTGCACTCGTTCGACAAGTATTCGCAGCTCAAGACCACCTGGTACCAGTTGCGCGCCTGATACCCCGAAAGCATACCCAGGACCTGTAGGAGCGGCCTTGTGTCGCGATAGGGCTGCAAAGCAGCCCCAGGGTTTCAGCACAGATGCACAAATTGCCGGGGCTGCTTTGCAGCCCTATCGCGACACAAGGCCGCTCCTACAAGGGCCGGTACTGGCTAGAAGAGCCATGCAAGACTAAATTTCTTCTCTAGCCCGGCAAAAAGCCCGTCCGCCCTCTACACTGCTGCGGGTATCAGCCAAGGCAATGTGCCATACATGGAGTACCTGGGATGGGCTGCGTGTCGAATGGTCGTGCTGCTGGCAACGCCGGACGTGGCATTTCACTGCAGTGGCTGGTGGCACTCGCCATCGTGCTGGGCATGTTGCTGCTCGGCGCCGCTCTGGCCTGGCAGGGCTATCACGGCATTCGTCAGACCTTGGTTGCCGCAGCGGGTGATTCTGCCCAGCAAATAGGCAAGACCATCGACGAGCGCGCCCGGCGCCTGATCGACCCCGTGCACAGCAGTATCCGCCTGCTGGCCCACAACCCGGCCGCGCAAACCCCGGCTCAGCGCCTGGAACGCTTGCCGCAACTGGTCGAGACGCTGGACGCCAACCGCATGCTAAGTGCTGCCTACATGGGTTACCCCAGTGGTGAGTTCCTGCTGGTGCGCCGCTTGCGTGACCCGCAGTTGCTGCAGCGTTTCGCTGCGCCGCCGGGCACGGCATTTCTGGTGCAGAGCGTCAGCCGTGAGGGCGGGGCGGTGCAGGGTGAATGGCGCTTCTACGACCGCTCGCTGAACCTGCTACAGGCCCAGGCCAAGCCTGAATACCGCTACGATCCGCGCACGCGCCCATGGTTTGTCGAAGCCAGTGCCCAGCCCACCACCGTGCTGACCCACCCCTATGTGTTCTTCACCACCCGCGAGATCGGCCTGACCATGGCCCAGCGCAGCCTCGACGGCGGGGCGGTGATCGGCATGGACGTTTCGGTCGACGACCTGGCCAGTGAGACTCAGGGCCTGCGCATGACCCCCGGCACCGAGATCGTCGTGATCGACGACCAGGGCAGCGTGGTGGCCTACCCGGACCTGCAGCGGGTAATCGTGCACGAAGGGCAGGCCGTGCGCTTGTCGCGCATCGCCGAACTGGGCATTCCCAGCCTGGAGCACCTTTACGCCGACCTGCCGCAAGGCACCCGGCCGCAGCCTTATCAGGTGGACGGGCAGACCTGGTATGGCATGCGTGTGCAACTGACCAACCTGGCCGGGCAGGACCTGCAGGTGCTGATTGCCGTGCCAGGCCATGAGTTGCTGGCCGATGCACGCAAGGTACTGCTCGAACAGTTGCTCTGGACCGCTGCCCTGATAAGCGTGCTGCTGGTGCTGGGTGGTGTGCTTGGCCGGCGTATCGGCCGCCCGTTGCGGTTGCTGGCTGAACAGGTACAAGGCCTGGCCGGCTTTGATTTCAGCCGCGAAGTCGGGGTGCGCTCGCGGGTATCCGAAGTGCGCGAGCTGAGCCGCGTGCTTAGCCGCATGTCCGGCACCATCCGCAGCTTTCAGGCGATTACCCTCACACTCAGCAGCGAGCGCGACCTGGAACGCATGCTCGACGGTGTGTTGACCCATCTGGTGGAAGCCGCCGGGGGCAGTGCCGGCGTGGTTTACCTGTTCGATGCCGAACACGCCTTGCTGCGCCTGGCCGCTGCCTGCCATGGCGAGCAGTACCCTGGCGAGCTGGCCGTGGATGAAACTGCCCAGCAGCACCTGGCCACGGCAGTGAGCCAGGCCCTCGGCCTGCATGAGGGCACCCTGGCCTTGGTGCTGAATGACCGCAGCCAGGCGCTGCTGGGCATATTGATCCTGCAACTGGGCGATGGACATGTACACGAGCAGGCAGGCCAGCCGTTGCGCAGCTTTGTCGCGGAACTGTCCGGGGTGGCGGCGGTGGCCATCGAGACGCGCCAGCTGGCCGAAGCCCAGCAACGCCTGCTGGATGCCATGATCAAGTTGCTGGCCGATGCCATCGATGCCAAGAGCCCCTATACCGGTGGCCATTGCGAGCGGGTGCCACAACTGGCGCAGATGCTGCTGGACCAGGCGGTGGCGGCCGAAACCGGCCCGTATGCCAGTTTCAACATGACCGCGGCTGAACGCTACGAATTCCACGTCGCGGCCTGGCTGCACGACTGTGGCAAGGTCACCAGCCCCGAGTATGTGGTGGACAAGGCGACCAAGCTGGAAACCTTGTACAACCGTATCCACGAGGTGCGCATGCGTTTCGAGGTGCTCTGGCGGGATGCCGAGATGGCCTATTGGCAAGGCCTGGCCAGCGGTGGCGACCAGCAGGCGCTGCAAGCCACCCTGGTGCGCAGCCAGGCGCAGCTGCAGGACGACTTCGCCTTCGTCGCCCAGGCCAACATCGGCGGCGAGTTCATGCAGGACGCCGACATCGAGCGCCTGCAGCAGATTGGCCAGCGCCTTTGGCAGCGCCATTTCGACAACCGCCTGGGCATCTCCCGTGATGAGCTGGAGCGCTTTGCCGACGTGCCTCCACCTGCGCTACCGGTTGACGAGCCACTGCTGGCCGACCGCCCCGAGCATTGCGTACCCTGGGGCCCCCGCAAGCCGCCGGTGGCCAAGGACGACCCGCGCAACCGCTGGGGCTTCGACATGCGCCTGCCGGCCTGTGCCAGCAATTACGGCGAGCTGTACAACCTGGCGATCCGCCGCGGCACGCTGAATGACGAGGAACGCTTCAAGATCAACGAACACATCGTGCAGACCATCATCATGCTCAGTTCCTTGCCGTTCCCTCGCCAGCTCAAGCGGGTTCCGGACATCGCTGGCAACCACCACGAGAAAATGGACGGCAGCGGCTACCCGCGCAGGCTGGGCAAGCAGGACCTGGGCATTGCCGAGCGGGTGATGGCCATTGCCGACATCTTCGAGGCGCTGACCGCGGCCGACCGGCCCTACAAGGCGCCGAAGACCTTGTCCGAGTCGGTGAAGATCCTGGTGGGCATGGCCCGCGGCGGGCACATCGACGGCCAGTTGCTGGAGCTGTTCCTCAGCAGTGGGGTGTACCGCCAGTATGCCGAGCGGTTCCTGCGTGCCGAGCAGATCGACGAGGTGGACGTGGCGTACTGGCTGGGGCAGATGCGTTGCCCGGCTTGAGCGAAAAATCAGATTCAGCCCCTTCCTTGTAGGCCAATGGGCCCAGCACTTTGCAGTAAGGCTTTATTGAAGTGTCGCCAGGGCTGGCCTCTTCGCGGGTGAACCCGCTCCTACAGGATCACCACAGTCTTCAAGACTTGCACAGTACCTGTAGGAGCGGGTTTACCCGCGAAAGGGCCGGCTCAGGCACTCGAGATGTTTCAGCACTCCCACAGGGCACAGCCATCAGTGACCCGCTCACCTCATTCATACCCCTGCGCCCCGGCAATATGCCGCCCGGCCACATAGCCAAAGGTCAGCGCCGGGCCCAGGTTGATACCACCCGACGGATACCAGCCGCCAAACACGCTGGCCATGTCGGTACCCGCCGCATACAGGCCAGCAATCGGCTGCCCAGCTTCATCCAGCACTCGGGCATTCCCGTCGGTGCGCAGCCCGGCAAAGGTGCCAAAGCAGCCGGGCTGCACCTTCACCGCATAGTACGGCCCATGTTCGATAGGCGCCACGCAAGGGTTTGGCCCCTTGTGCTGCGGGTCACCCTGCTTGCGGTTGAACGGTGTGGAACCTCGGCCGAACGCCGGGTCCTGGCCGTTGCGGGCATGGTTGTTGAAGTCGCTGACCGTGGCGCGCAACCCTACCGGGTCGATGCCGCAGGCCTGGGCCAACTGCTCGAGGGTGGCAGCCCGCTTGAGATAGCCGCTACGCACGTGCGGCCACACCGGCAGTGGCGCCGGGCGGGCGTGGCCCAGGCCGTAGCGGCGCAGGAAACGGTGGTCGCAGACCAGCCACGAACACACCTCTTCGCCCTGCGGCACCGCCGCGATCATCGCTGACACGTAGTCGTAGTAGCCATGCGCTTCGTTGACGAAACGCTTGCCGTTGGCCAGCACGCCGATGATGCCCGGTTTGCCGCGTTCGATGATGTGCGGGAAATGGCCGACGCTGCCGTCGCGGTGCGGCACGCGCGAAACCGGCGCCCAGGCCACCGGTGACTTCAGGTCGGTAGCGACCACACCGCCGGCCGACTCGCCCAGGCGCAGGCCGTCACCCGAACAACCCTTGGGGGGCAGGGCCAGGTTGTCATGGCCACTGGCATCGCGCGGGAACAGTTGCTGGCGGCGGGCGTTGTCGTTGGGGAAGCCACCCGCCGCAAGCACCACGGCCTTGGCACGGATCAGTTGCTCGCCCTGCGGTGTAGCCACCAGCGCGCCCCGCACCTGGCCATCCTCGACCAGCAGGCGTTTGGCCGGCGCCGATTCCTGCAGGCGCACGCCCAGGTCTTGTGCCGACCTGGCCAGGCGGGCCACCAGCGCCACGCCGTTGACCAGGTGCATCGCCCGGCCATACCGGGCCAGGTGGTACAGGTGGCGGCCAAAGCGTTTGCACACGTGCAGCAAGGCCTTGGGCGAGCGGGTCATGTTGAGGAACGCGGCAAGGTCGGCACCCGCCATTATCGGCATGCCCATGAACGAGGTTTCGCGCATGGTCTTGCGCAGGCGTGGCAGCAGCGCACCCACCTCGCGGGCGTCATAGGGCGCGGCAATCACCTGGTGCCCGCCCTGGGCCGCGCCCGGTGTGTCGCCATGCATGTCGGGGATGTTGTTGCCGTCGGCAAACTGCAGCGCCGTGTGCTTTTCGAAAAACGCCACCATGTGCGGGCAGGCTTCGAGGAAGGCGTCGATGAGTTCGGCGTTGTAATACGCCCCCAGTTCATTGCGCAGGTAGGTACGCGGCTGCTCGATGTCTTCCTCGATGCCGGCCCGGCGTGCCAGCGGGTTGCGCGGCACCCAGGCCCAACCACCGGACCAGGCGGTGGCGCCGCCGAACACTGGCTCCTTCTCCACCACTATCACCTTCTGCCCATGCCAGGCCGCCGTCACGGCCGCAGCCAGCCCGGCGGCACCAGAACCTATGACCAGCACATCGCATTCGGTTTCGTAGGGAGCGGAAAGCATTGCGGGATTCCTGTATTGTTATTGGAACAAGGTTCCACATTCTTAATGGCAGCGAATCGGCCCGCAAGTGTGTCGCGGCCATGTCGGGCAAGTAATGGGCGATAACCGGACGGTTCGTGCCGCCCTGGCTGCGGCGGCTATCGGCAGTGTGGAATCATTTTCTAGAATTCGCAGAAATTTCAGGGACCTGTGTCATGGCTGGTAGTCAGATCGAACGCGCCTTCAGTCTTGTAGAAAGCCTTACCGGTGAGCCGCAAGGGCTGCCGTTGCAAACCCTGGCCGAGCGCCTGGATATCCCCAAGAGCGCCACCCATCGCATGCTCACCGAACTGGTGCGGCTGGGCTATGTGCGGCAGAACCGGGATAACAGCCGCTACCAGCTGTCGGCCAAGCTGGTGGCGCTGGGCTTCCGCTACCTGGCCAGCAGCGGTGCCGACATCATTCAGCCGATTCTCGACCGCCTGGCCCAGGACAGCGGCGAACTGGTGCGCCTTGGCGTGATCGACGGTGCCCGCCAGACCTGGATCGCCAAGTCCCAGGGCGCCCGCTCCGGGCTGCGCTATGACCCGGACATGGGCCGCGACGCGCCACTGTTCTACACCGCGTCCGGGCATGCCTGGCTGGCCAGCCTGGACGATGAGCAGGCGCTGCAGATGGTATTGCGCCAGGGCATTGCCGACCCGGCGCAGTTCGGCCCGAATGCGCCACGCTCCACCGACGAGTTGCTCAGCTACCTGCGCCGCGCTCGCGAGCGCGGTTATGCCTGGGTCGAGGAAACCTCGGCCATTGGCACCTCGGCCCTGGCTGCGGTGGTGCGCCGCCCGCAAAGTGACGAGGTGATCGGTGTGCTGAGCATCGCCGGGCCCAGTGCGCGCCTGGCGCAAAGCCGCCTGGCAGAACTGGCGCCGCTGTTGCTGGCGGCGGCAGAGGAACTGTCGGCGGCCAGCCGGGCCAGTGAGTTGTTCGCCTGAAGGTGCATTTCCGGTCGATTACCGCACACTCTGTCCTGCGGCTTCTTCTTAAAAGCTGAACCTGGTTCTAAATTGTCGAATGTGGATTGTGGAATCGGATTCCGGAATCCGCATGACAACAATGACAAGAGGACAGGCTGTTGAACGCACCCCTTCGTATTGCCTTGATTGGCGCCGGCAGCATGGGCCGCCAGCATTACCAGCATTTGCTGAATGTGCCGCAGGCCCAGCTGTGCGCTGTGGCCGACCCGGGCCCGCAGGCCGAGGCCTTTGCCGCCGAATGCGGCGTGCCCTGTTTTGCCGACCACCGCCAGATGCTGGAGCACGCGCGCCCCGAGGCAGTGATCGTCGCCAATCCGAACAACCTGCATGTCGCCACCGCCCTGGACTGCGTCGAGGCCGGTGTACCGGTGCTGGTCGAAAAACCGGTGGGCGTGCACCTGGATGAAGTCCGCGCGCTGGTGGAAGCCTCGCGCCGCCACGATGTGCCGGTGTTGGTCGGCCATCATCGCCGGCATAACCCGCTGATCGCCAAGGCTCACCAGGTGATTGCCGACGGCAAGCTGGGCCGACTGATCAACGTCACCGCGCTGTGGCAGTTGCAAAAGCCCGACAGCTATTTCGACACCCCCTGGCGCCGCGAGCCGGGCGCTGGCTTCCTGCTGACCAACCTGATCCATGACCTCGACCTGCTGCGCCACCTGTGCGGCGAGGTGGTACAGGTGCAGGCATTCACCCGCAACGATGTGCGCGGTTTTGCCAACGAGGACAGTGCCGCGGTGCTACTGCAGTTCGCCAATGGAGCATTGGGCAGCCTGACTGGCTCCGACGCGGTGGCCGCGCCGTGGAGCTGGGAGCTGGACTCCGGCGAAAGCCCGGTCTACCCGCGCCAGGATGGCCAACCGTGCTACCTGCTGGCCGGCACCCAGGGGGCCCTGAGCATTCCGCAACTCAAGCGCTGGCACTACGCCAAGGTCGGGTCGGGCTGGCACACGCCGTTGTTGCAGAGCGAGGAAAGCATCCCCGCCGGCGAGGCATTGACCTTGCAGTTGCAACACTTCGTGCGGGTTGCCCGGGGTGAGCAGGCGCCACTGATCGATGCCGCCGATGGTGGCCGTACCCTGGCGCTGGTCCAGGCGATCCGCCAGGCCGCGGAAACTGGCCGGGCCTGTGCGCCCGAGCACATTGCTTGAATTGTCGGGTGACGATAATGACTGATCGAATTTTCTCCCTGGCAGCGCTGACGGTACTCGAGCTGTCCCCGCCGGACATGGTCGAGGCAGCAGCCCGCGCCGGTTACAGCCACGTTGGCCTGCGCCTGGTGCCCGCCACCGAGCAGGAGCAGCATTTCCCGCTGGTGGCCGATGCCGGCCTGCGCCGCCAGACCCAGGCGCGCCTGCGCGACACGGGCATCAAGGTGCTCGACCTGGAGATCCTGAGGCTGAAGCCGGAAACCTGTGTCGCCGATTTCGAGCCGATCCTGGCGGTGGGCGCCGAGCTGGGCGGCACGGAGCTGCTGGTGGCTGGCAACGACCCGGATGAAGCGCGGCTGACCGAGCGCTTTGCTGCGTTGTGTGACCTGGCGGCGGGGTATGGCATTTATCCGCATCTGGAGTTCATGCCCTGGACTGATGTGCGTGATCTGCGCCAGGCCATGCGGGTGGTGGCCAACGCCGACCGCGCCAATGGCTGTGTGCTGGTGGATGCCTTCCACTTAAACCGCTCCGGTTCTTCGCTGGACGATCTGGCGCAACTGGCACCGCAGCGCATGCGCTATGCCCAGCTGTGCGACGTTGCCGGCCCGGTGCCGGCCGAGATGGACGAGATCCTGCGCCAGGCACGCAACGAGCGGCGCTTCCCGGGCGAGGGCGATGCCGATCTGGTCGGCCTGCTGCGCGGTTTGCCGCCAAGTGTGCCGTTGAGCCTGGAGATCCCCACGCGGCAGTTGCTGGAACAGGGCATGAGCGGCGAACAGCGTGCGCGCATGGCGCTGGAGAAGGCCATGGCAGTGCTGGCCAGAGTCTGATTGATAGTACGCGGCGCATGGCACGGGCTAACGCCCGTGTTCGCGGGCACGCCCGCTCCCACAGGTAACTGTGGGAGATTGCCCAGCCCTTTGGGCTGCGCTGTCGCGCAGAGAACCAATATCGCTCGTCTGACGCGTCCTTTGCAGGAGCAGCCTTGTGCTGCGAAGAGGCCGGTACAGCCAATAGACAGGCTTTGGCAGCCCCGGCCTCTTCGCAGCACAAGGCTGCTCCTACAGAACCTCGCCGAACCAATGCTGGCTTGCCGGCCATGAGGCCGGGCAGGCAAGAACTGCTGTTTGCTGACTGGCCAAAAAAAAGGGCCCGCAAGGGCCCCGTAGAGGAAAGTGGCCGGCGTGTTCAGGCGCTCTCGATCTTGCGTGGTGCCATGAAGTACATCCACACCAGCGCCAGGAAGTACATCGCCGGGATCATGGTGAACAACACGGCATAGTTGTTATTGGTAGCGGTCAGCACGCTACCGACGATCTGCGTCATGAACATCCCGCCAATCGCCGCGCACATGCTGCCGAAACCGAACACCGTGCTCACCAGGTGCTTGGGCGTGTAGTCCATCACCAGGCTCCAGATATTCGCCGTCCATGCCTGATGCGCGCCCACCGCCAGCGAGATGGCCGCCACCGCGACCCACAGGCCACTGGCGTTGGCGGCAAAGGTGACGCTGACCATGGTGCAGGCGAAGATCAGCATCGACACCAGCCGCGCGGTGGTCGCGCGCACGCCACGGCCGATCAGCCAGGAAGACAGGATGCCGCCGCCGATGCTGCCGAAGTCCGCCGTCAGCCAGATGATGATCAGCGGGATGCCCATCTGGGTCACGTTGATGCCCAGGCTGTATTGCTGGTTGAGGAACGGTGGCAGCCAGTACAGGTAGAACCAGAACACCGGTGCGGTAATCGCGTAGGCCACCGCGAAGGCCCAGGTGCCACGAAGGCGCAGGATACGGCTGAACGGCAAGCGGGTTGGCTCGGGCTCGTCATCCTGCTGGATGTACTCCACCTCGCTCTGGCGCACGCGCGGGTGATCTTCAGGGTTGTAGTACTTCAACACCCACAGCACCACCCACACCAGGCCCAGGCTGCCCATGGCGATGAACGCGGCCTGCCAGCCCCACACGGCCAGAATCATCGGCAGCAGGGCCGGTGTGACCATGGCGCCGACGTTGGTGCCGGCATTGAACAGGCCGGTGGCGATGGCCCGCTCGCCAGCCGGGAACCACAAGCGCACGGTCTTCACGCAGGCCGGGTAGTTGGCGGCCTCGGTCAGGCCGAGGATGAAGCGGCAGACCATGAAGCCAGCGGCCGAGGTGGCCAGGCCGTGAGCGCCGGTGGCCAGGCTCCACAGCAGCACGGCGAAGAAGAAAGCGCGCTTCACCCCGACCTTGTCGATCAGCCGGCCCTGCAGCAGGAAGCCGACCGCGTAGCCGACCTGAAACCAGAAGTTGATGTTGGCGTAGTCCATCGCCGTCCAGCTCATTTCCTTGGCCAGGACGGGCTGCATGATGCCGAGCGCGGCACGGTCGATGTAGTTCAGGGTGGTGGCGAAGAACACCAGGGCGAGCATGCCCCAACGGGTCTTGCCGACGCCGAAGGCGCCGCGAAGCTTGTCGCCGATCGAACCCTGGGGCATCCGGGGGGCGGCGGGGGTGATCTTGGAGTGGTTCATAAACTGCTCGATTCTTGAAATTGTATTCAGCTGCGGTGCTACGAGTACGTGACCGGTTCCCAGGCAGGGGGCACGCAAGGCCGGTGCATGGTGAGCAGTGAAGGCGGCAGCGTCAATTAAAGGGAGGGGCTAGTGTTCGGTTACCGAACGGTTGCGTTGGGCCTGCGGGCGAGGCAAGGGGCAACGTGAATTCAGGTGGTCAAGGTACTCAACGCTCTACCAGCCAGATAACCGAATGTCATCCCCGGCCCCAGTGTGATACCGCCACTCGGGTAATGCCCGCCCATCACGCTGTGCATGTCGTTGCCCACCGCATACAGCCCGGGGATCGGCCGCGCATTGCGGTCCAGTACCCGGGCCGAGGCATCCGTGCCCAGGCCGGCGAAGGTACCCAGGCTGCCCGGCAACAGTTTCACTGCGTGGAACGGCCCGTGCAGCAGTGGCCGCAGCGACGGATTGGGGGCTTGCGACGGCTCGCCCTGCGCCCGGTTGTAGGCCGATACACCGCGCTGGAAAAGCGGGTCTTCACCCCGGGTTGCATGGCGGTTGAAGCCGTCCACCGTGCGCTGCAACTGCTCGATGTCGATCCCGCAGCGCTGCGCCAGTTCCTCCAGCGTGCGACCGCTGTGCAGGTAACCGCAGCGTTGATAGTGACGGGTGGGGAAAGGGAAGGGCTTGGCCCAGCCGATACCATAGCGACGTTGCGCGGTATGGTCGCAGATCAGCCAGGCTTCCGGCGCTTCACCCTTTGGCGTGGCGGCGAACAGTGCGTTCATGAAGTCGTGGTAGCAATCGGCCTCGTTGACGAAGCGCCGGCCATCGCCGCGCACGGCGATGAAGCCGGGCTTGGCGCGATCGATCAAGTGCGGGAAATGGCCGAAACTGCCATCGCTGCGCGGCACCCGCGACACAGGTGCCCAGGCACCTGCATGGGTCGCAGTCGCCTGGACCATGCCACCGGCCTGTTCGCCCAGGCGCAGGCCGTCGCCGCTGTTTTCCCTGGGGGCTGCGGAGTAATGCTGGGTACCGTCCGGCGCATGCGGCATCAGGTGCGCGATGCGCTGGCGATCATGTGCAAAGCCACCGCAGGCCAGCACCACACCGCGGCGGGCGTGGATCATCTGGCCGTCGGCAAACTGTGCGCCGCTGACCCGGCCTTCGACCAGCAGGCGGCTGGCCGGCTTGTCGGTCAGTAGCGTCACGCCCAGGTCCAGGGCGCTGCGCAGCAGCCGTGCCACCAGGGCGTTGCCATTGACCAGTTGCAGGCCGCGGCGGTGCAGCAGCAGGTCGCGGCCATGGCGCAGCAGGCGTTTGCCTACATGCAGCGCGGCCGTGGGCGAGCGCTTGGCGTTGAAGAAGGCGGCCATGTCGGCGCCGCCGGCAATGCCCATGCCGGCCAGGCTGACGATGTCCAGCGGTGGGCGCAGCTTGTGCAGCCAGGGCCCGAGCAGGCGCCCGTCGTATGGCAGGGCGCACAGCGAACGACCACCGCGCGTGCTGCCATCGCCCTCGCGCATGTCGGGCATGCGGCTACCGCACTGGAACTGCACGGCGGTGTGTTGCTGGAAGAACGCCACCATCTGCGGGCCATAATGCAGGAAGGCGCGCTGGCGCGGGTCCAGTTCGCTGACGTGGGTTTGCCCGCGCAGGTAGCGCTCCGGGGCATCGTCGGTCTCGACGATGCCTTCGGCAATGGCCAGCGGGTTGCGCGGTATCCACAGCCAGCCCCCCGACCAGGCACTGGTGCCGCCCAGTT
The DNA here is from genome assembly GCF_001586765.1 of Pseudomonas sp. ABFPK. Taxonomy (NCBI): domain Bacteria; kingdom Pseudomonadati; phylum Pseudomonadota; class Gammaproteobacteria; order Pseudomonadales; family Pseudomonadaceae; genus Pseudomonas; species Pseudomonas sp. ABFPK. The sequence continues at coordinate 113,833 of NZ_LQXW01000010.1, forward strand.
GGCTGGCTTTTTCCGCGACGATCACCTGCTGGCCATGATGGGCGGCAGTAACGGCGGCAGCCAGGCCAGAGGCACCGGAGCCGATGACAAGTACGTCACATTCGAGGGGTTGCATCGTGGGGTTCCGCTCAGGCATTGGAGGAAGGTTTTAGTTTTACTGCAGCGGTGAAAAGCCGGTGGGCCGCAGCATTCGCGACTGCAAGCGCAGCACCGCGCCCAGCTCGCGATTGCGCCTTGAGAACTCTGCCCAACGCGGGTCCGCTGCCATGGCTGCGCGGCGTGCCATGCGTTCGTCGAGGCTGGCATAGCCCCAGATATGCACCACCTGGTTGACCTCGCCGAACTCGCTGGTGAAAAAGCCGACCAGGTTACCGAGATGCTCGCTTTGCACCTCCAGCGCGTGGCTTTGGTACAGGCTCAGCCAGTCGGCCATTTTCAGTGGGTCCAGGGTGTAGGTTCTCAGTTCGTAGTACATGCTGGGGTCTCCATTTGGGTGGTTGGCGCCTGCAGGCGCGCGGCGATGTGGTTGGCAGCGAGCCAGCCGAAGGTGAGGGCGGGGCCCAAGGTGATACCGGGGCCGGGGTAGGTGCCTTTCATCAGTGAGTTCATGTCGTTGCCCACTGCATAAAGCCCGGCAATCGGCTGGCCATCGCGGTTCAGCACGTTGGCCTGGGCGTTGGTCACCAGGCCGCGGGCTGAGCCAAGGTCGCCGGTGTGGATGCGGATGGCGTAGAACGGGCCGCTGGTCAGCGGCGCCAGGCATGGGTTGGGCGTGTGTTGCGGGTCGCCCATGTAGCGGTTGTAGCTGTTGCCGCCTTTGCCGAACGCGCGGTCGATGCCGTTGCGGGCGTCGGCGTTGAACTGCTCCAGGGTCTGCATGAACACCTGTGGGTCGACGCCAATGGCCTCGGCCAGGGCCTGCGCTGTTGCGGCGCGGTACAGGTAGCCGGCGTCGATCAATGTCTGGTTGTCCACCGGCTTTGGCCGCGCCAGGCCCAGGCCGTAGCGGTTCATCGCTTCGGCATCGCAGACCAGCCAGCAGCTGGCGATGCCTTTGGCGAACATGGTCTGCACGAAATGGTGGTAGGAATCGGACTCGTTGACGAAGCGTCGCCCGTCCGGGCCCACCGCGATCACCCCCGGCTTGGCGCGGTCGGTGACCAGGTGCGGGAAGCGCTCACGCTCGCCACTGGCATGGCGCAGTTCCGAAACCGGTGCCCAGAAGAAGTTGGCCACCAGGCCCTCACCCTGGGCAGCGGCCACGGCTTGGCCAAGGCGCAGGGCAGCGCCGTCATTGCTGGGCGGTGACATGGTCAGGTGCGGCGCCTGCCGGGCCGGCCGGTAGCTGTCGGCCAGCGCGCCTGCAGCGAACCCGCCCATGGCGCACACCACACCGCCCCGGGCCAGCACCCGTTCACGGCGCCCTTCGCGTTGCACCACCACGCCGGTGACCACGCCGCGTTCGACGATCAGCTCCAGGGCTTCGCTGCGCAACCACAGCTGCGTGCCATGGGCGAAGGCGCTGCTGGCCAGGCGGGCGATCAAGGCGTTGCCGGTGGTAAGGCGGGTGCCACGCGGATGATGCAGGCGGTCCCGCGCGTAACGCGCCATCAGCTTGAGGCAATGCCACAGCGACCGGGGCGAGCGGCGAATACTGAGAAAATGCTGGATATCCACGCGGTTGACCATCATGCCGCCGAACAGCAACATGCCGGGCGGCGGCATCTGCAGGTCCTTGAAGTGCGGGCCGAGCTGCCTGCCGTCGTACTCGACCATCTCCAGCGCCCGGCCAAACTGGGTGGCACCGGGGGCGTCCGGGTAGTAGTCCGGCGAATGCGGGCGCAGGGCGTAGCGCAGTTCGGTGTTCTGCTCCAGCCAGCGCAGCGCCTGGTGGCCATGCTCGATGAAGGCCTCGACCAGCGCGGGGTCATAGCCGTCGCCGATGACCTGCCTGAGGTAGGTGCGAATGGTCTCGGGGGAATCCACCGCACCAGCGGCGCGGGCTTGATCAGTACCATAAAGCCACACCGCCCCACCGGAAATTGCCGAGGTACCGCCAAAGTGCTCGGCCTTTTCCACCACCAGTACTTTCAGCCCCCGGCGGGCGGCGGTGGCGGCAGCGGTAAGGCCACCGGCGCCGCTGCCCAGCACGACCAGGTCAAAGTTGTGTTGCGTATGTTCATGTGTCGGCATGGCTTCAGATCTCCAGCGGCGTGACGCCCATGAAGGCGCCTAGGTGGCCGAGTTGGGCGAAGGCCATTTCCGGGCCGGTCTGGACCGCGCAGCCAACCTGGCGTGCCCGGTTCAGCAGCGGGGTGATCTCGGGCGAGGTGACCACATCGGCGACCAGGGTTTCGGGTTGCAAGGTGGCGAGCAGGGCGGCAGGCAGTGGCAGCTCCGCGCTACCGCCCATGCCGACAGGGGAGGCGTTGACCAGCAGGTCGAAGCCTTCCAGCCCGTCGACCCGGGTGGCGATTTCGACCGTGGGGAAGGCATTGCCGAGCAGCTCGCACACAGCGCCCATGCGCGCTGTGCTGGGGTCGCTGAGGGTGACGCGGGCGATGCCGGCCTCGCCCAGTGCATAGGCAATGGCACTGCCGACCCCGCCGCAACCGATTACCAACGCACGCTTGCCGGCCGGCTCGAAGCCATGTTTGCGCGCGGCACCGAGGAAGCCGGCGCCGTCCACGTTGTCGCCCAGCAGTCGCCCGTCACGCTCTCGGCGAATCACATTGACCGAGCCCAGCGCGGCTGCGCGCTCGCTCAGGCTATCAAGGCGGCTGGCCAGGGCCTGCTTGTACGGCACGGTGACCACGCAACCGCGCAGGTTCTGCCAGCCACGCAGAGTGCCGGCAAAGGTATTCAGCGCGGTCTCCTGCAGGTCGATGGGCAGCATGGCGAGGTTGCAGTTGTTGTTGGCGAACCAGGTGTTGAAGTTTTCGGGGGACTTCACCTGGGCAATGGGCGAACCGACGATGGCGACCAGTTCAGTCGAACCACGAATCATGCTGACCTCCTTATTGGCGTTGTTATGCAGGCCAAGGGTGAGGCAAGGGGGCGTGGGCAACAATGCGCTGATCGGGTGTTTAATGCGATAATCGCATCATTGATCCGGTTATCGCGGTAATCGGCTGTTTTTGCCCTGCTTGCGAGTCGAATAGATGAACACCCCCGCTATCCACCCCCGTGACCTGATCGCCGGCTTGCAGAAGGGCCTGGCGCTGATGCAGCTGTTCAGCGCCGAGCAGCCGCGCCTTAGCGTGCCGCAGGCGGCCAGGTTGTCCGGCCTTACCCCCAGTGCCGCGCGGCGGTTTCTGTTGACCTTGGTGCACGAAGGGTTTGCCGAAACCGACAGCCGTGAGTACTGGCTTACGCCCAAGGCGCTGCGCCTTGGCCAGGCGTATGTGGACTCGGCGCAACTGCCGCGCATGCTGCGGCCGATCGTCGAGCAGGTGGCGCGGCAGACCCAGGAGCATGTGTCGGTAGGTACCCGTGATGGTGACGAGATCATCCACCTGGTACGCAGCCGCTACAGCCATGTGTCTTCGTTGTCGATCCGGCCGGGTTCGCGGGTGCCGATGTATTGCACTGCCGGTGGGCGTGTCTGGCTGGCCTGGCTGGATGAGGGGGAGCGGGATGCCTACTTTGCGCGTAACTCGCTGCGAGGGTTGACGCCTTATACGCAGACGGACCGGTTGCAGCTGGAGGCGGAGTTGCTGCGGGTGAAGGAGCAGGGGTTCTGTATCGTGGACCAGGAGTATGAGATTGGCATGCGTGTGCTGGGTGTGCCACTGCTGGACCGGGCTGGCCGGCTGAAAGCGACGTTGACCATCACCACCCATGCTTCGCGGTTGAGTGTGGATGAAATCCGCTTGCGGTATCTGCCGACCTTGTACGAGGCGCAGGCGTTGTTGCGGCCGGTGCTGGATTGAGGCGGTATGGTTCGGGAATCGTGCTGCCGTCTTCGCGGGTAAACCCGCTTCCACAGGGATGGCGCCAGGGCAGTTGATTCTGCAGGAGTGCAGAAATCCCTGTGGGAGCGGGCGTGCCCGCGAAGCAGGCGACGCGGTACCTGATCCAACCTCCTGGCTATTCAATCGCCTCGGCCACGCCTTGGTCCTCACCCAGGAACCCGCCGCTCTGGTGCTGCCACAACCGCGCATAAGTACCATTCTTCGCCAGCAGTTCCGCATGGGTGCCTTGCTCGATGATGCGCCCTTCATCCATCACGATCAGCCGGTCCATGGCGGCAATCGTCGACAACCGGTGGGCGATGGCGATGACGGTCTTGCCTTGCATCATTTCATCCAGGCTCTCCTGAATGGCCACTTCCACTTCCGAGTCCAGCGCACTGGTGGCTTCGTCCAGCAGCAGGATCGGCGCGTTCTTAAGCATCACCCGGGCAATAGCGATGCGCTGGCGCTGGCCACCTGACAGCTTGATGCCGCGCTCTCCCACCAACGTGTCGTAACCCGTGTTGCCCTGGCGGTCGCTGAGCTGGCTGATGAAACCATCGGCCTGGGCATTGGCCGCAGCGGCGCGGATCTGCGCTTCGGTGGCATCGGGGCGGCCATAGGCAATGTTGTCGCGAATCGAGCGGTGCAGCAGCGAGGTGTCCTGGGTGACCATGCCGATCGCCGCGCGCAGGCTGTCCTGAGTGACCTTGGCCACGTTCTGCCCGTCGATACGGATTTCCCCTCTGTCCACGTCGTAGAAGCGCAGCAGCAGGTTGATCAAGGTGGATTTGCCGGCGCCGGAGCGGCCGACCAGGCCGACTTTTTCGCCCGGGCGAATGTGCAGGCTCAGGTCGTCGAGCACCTGACGCTCGCCGTTGTAGTTGAAGCCCACCTTGTCGAAACTCACCGCGCCACCCGTGGTTACCAGCTCGGCAGCGCCCGGCGCATCCTTTACCTTGGGGCCGCGGGTGAGGGTGGCCATACCGTCCTGCACGGTGCCGATGTTTTCGAACAGCGAGGTTATCTCCCACATGATCCAGTGCGACATGCCGTTGATACGCAAGGCCATGGCGGTGATCGCCGCCACCGCCCCGGTACCGACCTGGCCCTGGTGCCACAGCCACAGCGCATAGCCACCGGCAGCGATGATCAAGCCCACCACCAGCGCCTGGTTGACGATTTCGAACTGGCTGACCAGACGCATCTGGCGAAAGCCGGTCTGCTTGAAGTCCTCCATGGCCGCGCGCGCGAAGTGCGCTTCGCGGTTGGCGTGCGAGAACAGCTTCACCGTGGTGATGTTGGTGTAGGCGTCGGACACCCGCCCGGTCATCGACGATCGCGCATTGGCCTGCTCCTGGCCGACCTTGCCCAGGCGTGGCACGAAATACAGCATGGCCAGGCCGAACAGTACGACCCAGGCAATGAATGGCAGCATGAGTTTCAGGGCAAAGCCACCGGCCAAGGCAATGATCGCGATGAAGTACACCCCGATCCCGGGCAGGATCTCGATGATGGTGAACAACACATCGCGCACCGCCAGTGCCGTCTGCATCACCTTGGTGGTGACCCGACCGGAAAACTCGTCAGAAAAGAACGACAGGCTCTGGCGTAGCATCAGCCGGTGAAAGTCCCAGCGCAGCCGCAGCGGCAAGTTGATCGCCAGCACCTGGTGCTGAACCATGGTGCGCAGCGCCACCAGCCCGATGCTGACCAGCAGGACGATGCCAATACCCCACAGCACCCGGGTTTCTTCGGGGCCGACGGTACCGCCGGCCTGCCAGGCCGAGAGCAGGTCCACGACCTGGCCGAGAAAGGCGAACAGCCAGGCTTCGTAGATCGATACCCCGGCACTGAGCAGCGCAAGCGCCAGGATGTAGCCGCGTGCGCCCCGGGTGCAGGCCCACATGAAGCGCAACAGGCCAACCGGTGGCGGTGGTACCTCATCAGGTGGGAAGGGATCGAGCCAGCGCTCAAAGATGCGAAGCATGCTTGTCTCCGGAAAATCAATTCTTGCCTGGCCGGTGACCATGACACGCAGCGATATGTCCGCTGTCGCCATGGCAGGCTTGGGCTGCAATGCAGCCCCAGTCAAGCCGGCAACCTTAACTGACAGACACTGACCCAACGGTCGTTGTTAACAAAACTTTGCAAATTATTACATTTCTGTCTGATTTCATTTTGCCTTGGTGCTGTAGGGGTACCCGCGACGAGATCGGGCCTGCAGGGAACGGTCAGCGCCGTGCCGACAACTGCTGCGGTGCCAAAAAAGCATCATGGAAGTAATTGCGTACAGCCTGCATCGCCGGGCTGAACGCCCGTTCCCGGTGCCAGGCCAGCCCAACGCTCATCGGTGTCACCGGGTCGCTGATGGTCACCGTCTCGATACGCTTGCCCTCCAGCGACCAGGGCCGGTGCACCAGGTCCGACAGGATCGCTACACCGCTGCCATTGGCAACCATGCTGCGCACGGCCTCCACCGAACTGGTCCGCACCCGCACTTTCGGCCGCTGCCCGGCCTGTTCCCAATAGCGCATGGCGCTTTGCTCGGCCTCATCCACGGTCAGCAGGATGAACGGCTCGCAGGCCACATCGGCCAGGCTTACCGCCGAGCGCTCGCACAGCGGATGGTTGCCAGGCAGCCACAGGCGGCGTTCGGAGTTGAACAGGGTTTCCGAGACGATGTCCGGGTGGGTGAGGTTGGCGGTGAGTACCACTGCCATGTCGAAACGACCCTCCAGCAACCCTTGCTCGATGGCGCTGCGCTCCTGTTCGTACAGCTCCAGGGTCACATCCGGATGCCAGTGCTCCAACCGCTGCAGGTGATGGGGCAGGAAGTAGCCGATCACCGTGTAGCTTGCCGCCAGGCGCAGCAGGCCACTGGCGCGCACGTCCGGCAGCGGGCTGTTCAACGCATCGTCCACGCTACGCAGGATCACGTAGGCGCGGTTGAGGAAGTGCCGGCCAGCCTCGGTCAGGCTCATGCCCTGCGCCGAGCGCTGGAACAGCAGCACGCCGAGCATCGCCTCCAGCTCCTTGATCGCCGTGGTCACTGCAGACTGGGAAATGTTCAGGTGGATTGCCGCCTGGGAAATCTGGCCGATCTCGGCGGTGGCGACGAAATAGCGGACCTGGCGCAGGGTCAGTGACACGGTAGCTCCCGGGGTATCTGATTTTCAGAAGACACCCTATCTGTTTATAGATCTTCCCAAGGGGGTGCGGAGAATCTAACGTGGCTTGCATGCAGTCACAAGCGCCAGGAGAGACAGTCATGCAGGTGGTGGATTTCAACTCGGACATGGGTGAGGGCTTTGGCCCGTGGACGATTGGCGATGGCGTCGACAACGAGCTGATGGGCTACATCAGCACGGCCAACATCGCCACCGGCTTCCATGCTGGTGACCCCGGCACCATGCGCCGTACCGTCGAGCGGGCCAAGGCCCTGGGCGTCGCAGTGGGGGCGCACCCTGGGTTCCGCGACCTGGTCGGCTTCGGTCGCCGGCACATCAATGCCCCGGCCCAGGAACTGGTCGACGACATGCTCTACCAGCTCGGCGCCCTGCGTGAAATTGCCCGCGCCCAGGGCGTGCGCCTGCAGCACATCAAGCCGCACGGTGCCCTGTACATGCATCTGGCACGTGACGAAGAAGCTGCACGGCTGCTGGTGGAGAACCTGCGAGTGATCGAGCCGGAGCTGCTGCTGTACTGCATGCCGGGTTCGGTGATCTGCCGCATTGCCCAGGAGCTTGGCCAGCCGGTAATTCGTGAGTTCTACGCCGACCGCGAGTACGACCTGAGCGGTTCGATCGTGTTCACCCGCAATGTGCGGGGCTACGAACCTGGAGCGGTCGCTGAACGGGTGTTGCGGGCTTGTCAGCAAGGCGTGGTGCGCACGGTCGAGGGCCAGGACCTGGCCATCGAATTCGATTCCATCTGCCTGCACAGCGACACCCCGGGGGCGCTCGACCTGGTCGAGGCCACGCGCAAGGCGCTGGACGCTGCCGGTATCGTGGTGCGTGCGCCACGCTGAATCCGTGGGGCATCCGGCAGGTATACGCCGGAGCCCGTGCAATTTGCTCTCGCCTGCCTTTCTGTAAAGACTCCAAGAAAAGGAACAGTCATGGCCGAACCGCTCGCTACAACCCCTATCCGCTATAGCTTCGGCGCCGACGAGCACCTGTTTGCCGAAGTCAGCGAGAGCATGTCGCTGGAGGCCTTTTTCAAGGGCATGGCCGTCACCCGCGCGGTGGAGCGGCTGGCCCTGGATGGCGTGCTGGATGTGTGCCTGGCCAACGCCTCGTTCCAGATTCGCTTCGACCCGGACCGTATCGCGCCACAGGCACTGCTGGAGGCGGTGCGCGGTGCCGAAGCGCAGGCGGTGGCCGAGCGCTCGTTGCAGACACGGATCATCGAGATTCCAGTGCTGTACAACGACCCCTGGACCCATGAAACACTGATGCGTTTTCGTGACCGCCATCAGGACCCAGGCAGCACCGACCTGGAGTACGCCGCGCGGATCAACGGCCTGGCCGATGTCGAGGGGTTCATTGCCGCGCACAGCGGTGCGCCGTGGTTCGTGTCGATGGTCGGGTTCGTTGCCGGCCTGCCGTTCATGTTCCAGATGGTCGAGCGAGAGCGGCAACTGCAGGTGCCCAAGTACCTGCGCCCGCGCACTGACACCCCCAAGCTCACCCTTGGCCATGGCGGCTGTTTCGGCTGCATCTATTCAGTGCGCGGAGCAGGTGGCTACCAGATGTTCGGCGTCACTCCGGCGCCTATCTACGACCCGCAGCAGACGCTGAACTACCTGAAGGAGCACATGGTGTTCTTCCGCCCGGGAGACATCGTGCAGTTCAAACCCATTGACCGCCGCACCTACGACCAGGCGGTGGCGGATGTCGAAGAAGGCCGTTTCGACCTGCGCATTCGCCCGGTGGAGTTCTCCCTGGACGCGTTCCTTGCCGACCCGGTCGGTTATCCACGGACCCTGCAGGAGGTGCTGGCATGATCAAGGTACTCAAACCCGGCTTGGCTACCTCGGTGCAGGACCTGGGCCGCGAAGGCTACTACCACTTGGGCATCCCGCCGTCCGGCGCCCTCGACCAGTACGCCCTGAGGGCGGCCAACCACCTGGTGGGCAACCCGGCCGGCGCCGCCGGCCTTGAGTGTGCGCTGGTGGGGCCGGAGCTGGAGTTCCAGCAGGATGCCCTGGTGGCGGTTTGCGGTGCGCAGATGCCGGCCTTGCTCGATGGCCGCGAGCAACGCCCGGATACCGCGTTTGCCGTACGTGCCGGGCAGGTGTTGCGTTTCGGCTTCCCTACCGCAGGCGCCCGGGCGTACCTGGCGGTGGCCGGTGGTATCGATGTACCCGAGGTGCTCGGCAGTCGCTCCACCTATGCGTTGGGTGCATTGGGTGGCTTGCATGGGCGCAAGCTGATGGCGGGTGACCTGTTGCCGGTCGGCATGCCCAGCGGCAAGACCCGCGGCGGCGCTAGCCTGCCGATGGCCTTGCGCCAGGCCTTGGGCGGCGAGGTGGTGCTGCGGGTGGTGCCGGGGCTGTATTTTCACCGCCTGACCAAGGCTGCGGTGCGAAGCTTTTTCACCGAAGCCTGGACGGTCGGCTCCGAGGCCGACCGTATCGGCTATCGCTACAAGGGCGGCAGTGCCTTGAGCTTCCAGCCACGGGAGCAGCCGTTCGGGGCCGGCTCGGACCCGTCGAACATCGTTGACAGCTGCTACCCGATCGGTTCGATCCAGGTGCCCGCGGGGCTGGAGCCGATCATCCTGCACCGTGACGCGGTGTCGGGTGGCGGCTACGCCATGATCGGCACGGTGATTAGCGCCGACCTGGATCTGATCGGGCAGATGCAGCCCAACCAGCAGGCGCGGTTCCTCGAGGTCAGCCTGGAGGAAGCCCTGGAAGCTCGGCGCTCATACAAGAAGAAGCTGAGTTTCCTGGCCAGGTTGTTTGGCTGATTGATGTTTGCGGCGGTGCGCCACCCACACAAGGGCTGGCGCAGTCGTTGCAGGAGCGGCCTGGTGTCGCGAAAGGGGCGCAGAGCGGCCCCGGAATTCCGGCATCACAGCGTCCAGACAAGCCAAAAGGAGAAAATTCCTACAGCGCTTTGGGACGCACCACGCTCCTCGAAGAATTGATTCCCCGATAGTGTTCATGTCTTCAGCCTAACTGGAAGACAAGGACCTCTTCATGCCCGGCCCATCTGCTGTTCGTATTGGAAAACCCCAGGCCGCCAACGCTGCCCATGACGTAACCGAAAGCAGCCTGCATGCCATGCTCGATGTCCCGGAGGGCAGCGATTCACCTTATCCACCCGGCCACGGCGGGCGCGCGGATCATGAGGGTTATCCGGCCGACCCGGACTTCCGGCTACGCGGCGGCTTCGCCAACCTGATGCTCGACGCGGCCAACCCGCTGTTCGGCCTGGTCATACGCCTGCGTACGCTGGATGACCTGCCCAACATCGAACATGTGCACAAGACCCTGCAGATTCAGGTCAGCACAATCCGCGAGGAAATACAGCAGCACGGTTATTCGTCTGTGCACCTCGAAGCCTATTCCTATGCCTTGTGCCTTTACCTGGACGAGGCCGTGATGAGTCGCCCCTGGGGGAACAATTCGTGCTGGAGCCACGAACCGCTGCTCAGCATCTTCCATGGCGAAACCCAGGGTGGCGAGAAGATCTTCGTGTTGCTGGAGCGGTTGATGCAGTCGCCCAAGGAGTTCCAGGATGTGCTGGAGTTCCTGTACTTCTGCTTTTGCCTGGGCCTGAAGGGCAAGTACGCCCTGGACCCGAAGTGCGATGAAATCATCAACGCCCTGATTTCGCGGATGCACAAGGTCATTCGTGAACTGCGCGGCCCCACGCCGGAATTCCCGGGCGATCCCTATACCAACGTGGTCCCTCGCCCCCACCGTATGCGGCGTCGGGAATGGCCCTGGTGGAGCCCGTTGGTGATCTCCGCCATCGCCATGGTCTGCGCCTACTGCTACTACAGCTACCGCCTGAGCTTGATCACCGCCGAGGTGCTGGAGTCGCTCAACGGCATTTTGCAGCAGTAGCAAAGGGGATCCGCATGCCTAGCCAATCCGACTTGCGCTTCACCTTCCAGCCGCTGGCTGGCCAGATTGACTTCGAAGTGGTTTCGTTCGAACTCGACGAAATGATCAGCTCACCGTTCCAGCTGAAACTGGAACTGATCAGTTTTGAAGACGAGGTCGACTTCGGCCAGTTGCTCGACCAGCCAGTGCTTTTCACGATCTGGCGCGGTGAGCGCCCCCTGCGCTATGTGCACGGCCTGGTCAGCAGTTTCAGCCAGGGTGAAACGGGGTTCTATCGCACCCGTTACCGCGCCTTGGTCGAACCCGTGCTGGCCCGTGCCGGCTTGCGTTCGAACTGGCGCATCTTCCAGCAGAAGACCGTGCCGCAGATTCTCGAATTGATGCTCAGGCGCCAGGGCATTGCCCGTTTCGAAATCAACAGCATGGGCGAGCATCAGGTGCGCGAGTTCTGCGTACAGGCCGGTGAAACGGACCTCGACTTCATCGCCCGCCTGGCGGGGGAAGAGGGTTTCGTCTATCGCTTCGAGCACACGCCGAAACATCACCAGCTGGTCATCACCGACCGACTGCTGGCGCTGGGGCAGATCAGCCGAAGCGCGCTCAAGGCCGACGACGAGGATGAAGACTTCTTCGACGAAGACGACATTGGCCCCGACCAGGTGCTGTACCGCGCCAACAGCGGTGGCGACCAGGCCAGGCCTTGTCTGCGCCGCCTGCGTTACAGCGAACAGGTGCGCACTGCACGTCAGGTGCAGCGGGACTACACCTTCACCAACCCGCAGTACCGGCAGGAACACCGCGCAGGTGACAGTAGCATCACCCATCAGTCCCGGGACTATGAGCGCTTCGACTACCCCGGCCGCTACAAGCGCGATGCGGTCGGTGTACCCTTTACCACTACCCGCCTGACGGCCCTGCGCCATGACGCCCGTATTGCCGAAGTCGAAGGTGACGATGTACGCCTGCAACCGGGGCTGAGCTTTACCCTCATCGAACACCCGCGCAAAGACCTCAACGCCCATTGGCGTGTGATGCGTGTACATCACGAGGGCAGCCAGTTCACCAGCCTGCAAGAAGAAGCTGCCGGGGCCGAACAAGGAACGCGCTACTCGCAGGAAGCCGTGCTGGTACCCGGCCGCATCGAGTGGCGTCCGGCGCCACTGCCCAAGCCACGCATCGACGGCCCGCACATGGCCACGGTTGTCGGGCCGCCCGGGGAAGAGATCTACTGCGACGAGTGGGGCCGGGTCAAGGTGAGCTTCCCCTGGGACCGGGAGAGCGAGAACAACGAGTTCAGCTCCTGCTGGGTGCGCGTGTCACAAGGCTGGGCAGGCGGCAGCTGGGGCTCGATGGCCATCCCGCGCATCGGCCAGGACGTGATCATCCAGTACGTCAACGCCGACCCCGACCAGCCGATGATCACCGGGCGTACCTATTGCGGCGACCAGCTGCCGCCGTACGACCTGCCCGAACACAAGACCCGCATGACCATCAAGAGCCAGACCCACAAAGGCGATGGTTTCAACGAGCTGCGCTTCGAGGACGAACTCGGCAAGGAAGAAGTGTTCATCCATGCCCAGCGGGACCAGAACAATGTAGTCGGCAATGATGAGACCACGCGTGTGGGGCGTAATCGTGTCGAGCAGGTCGGCAATGATGAGCACTTGAATATCGGCAATGACTTCCGCCAGGAAACCGGGGGTGACCATACCCAGCTCATTGGGCAAACGTGCCACGTAGACATCAAGCAGGACCTGATCGAGAAGATAGGCAACGACCGTAGCGAATCAACTGGGGCCAATCACCGGGCCCTTGTCGGGAAAGACGCCGAGCTGGTCGTCAAAGGTACGCAAAAGGTCACCGTCGGGCAGGGCATCGAGCAACATACGACGATCTTTCAGCTGCGCGCCAGTGAGCGCATCGAGTTCAGAACCGCGGGCGGCAGCATTGTGCTGGACGGGCAGGGCATCACCATCAACGGGCTGAAGCTCGAGCTGTTGGGGCAAACCAGCGCGGCTGCGTCAGGGGCTGGAAACAGCCAGCCACTTACGCTTGCGCCTGACGCCAGCAACAAGTGCGAGGCCAAGGCCTGATGCGCACTGACAACCTGGCGAGGCTCATCGAAAGCCATCATGGGGCGCACTTGTACTGCCATGTGCTGATAGATCCGCTTGCGACTGCTCACGATGGCGACCACGCCGTGCTTGCCCCGCTGCGCAATGCCCTGGGTGAGCAGGCATTGACCCGTGTGCACCGGGCCGACCTGGCCCATGCCCCCCAACTGCATCCCGTACTGGTCTGCCTGGCTTCGCCCGGCATGGTCCCCAGTCGCCGTCTGCTGGAACTGACCGCCCGAGCGGCGCAGAGGGCGTTGTTTCAGCAACGGCGTTACCTGTGTGGCTGGCTGTTCAGTGAGGCGCCTTCGGCCACTGTCGCGTCCCATCTCACGGCCTTGTGTCGGCTACCCGATTCCAATCGGGAATTTGGCTGCTACCCGGTCTACGAACCCGTCCGGCTGGAGTTGCTTGCGGCGACGTTCGAGCGGCTTGAACAAGGCCCATGGTGGCCGATCAGTGACTGGTTGTTCCTGAGTAGCGGTGGGAGGTTGGCAAGCCTGAAAGGGCAGAGCGGGCAGCGACACCCTTTGCCGACCCCTGCGCGGCGGATTCAGGATGACGTGGGGCTGATCGAACGTGTGCTGGCTACCTGGAGAGTGTTGCGGGCGGGTTCGCAGCACATCAATCAGTGTCAGATTCCACCGTTTGCTGCGGTGCGTGCTTCGAACCATATCGATGATGCACGCAGGTTGGGCCTGAGCGCGATGGAGGACATCGTGGCCTTCGCTCTCCATCACCTGAGCATTCATCCGAGGCTGCATACCGTACCTGTGGTGGGCGAAATGATCGATGCAGCGGCCAGAGGCCAGGCGCCTCTTGCCGCGTTGCTCGCCCGCTACTCCGAGGCGCAATGGCGCCAACTGATCGAATGCCTGCCGAAATCCGAGAATCGCTCATGACCATCAGCCAACGTATTGCCCTCGCGATCGCCGAAGCCGGGCTGCCGCACGACCAGTGCATGTTCTGCGAGCGCCAGGGCCTGCCGATCCTGCCGCTTCGCCGCGCCCTGGTGCCCGATACCCGCCCCGAGTGTGTCTCCACCGTGGCGGGTAACCGGCATATCTCGACAAAGATCGGCTTGCGCACCTTGCGCAGGGGCTTCCTGTATGTGCTGCTCGATCAGCAGGTCTGGCATGCCTATGCCGTCAGCGAGCAGGGTCACCTGCGCCGCTTCAACCCCTACGAGCCGCCAGACGGCCCGCCGTCGCCGCTGCCCGAAAAATGCGTGAACGCAGATCACGACATTCCTTCGGCCTTTCTCAACCTCGATACCGGCAGGTACACCAGCGCCTGGCTGGCCTTCTCCAGTGACGCCTGGCCGGTGAGCGTGCTGAACGCCTACAAGAGCGGCGCGTCGCCTGCGCATCGCTTCGAGGGCCTGGACCTGATTCAGGCGCGCAACAATCCCGAACTGTTAGGCATCGCCATGACGCCCGATAAGCTTGGGGTCGACCAGCAGGTGTTCGAGTATGCCCAGCATGGCTGTGCCCCCTTCGACAGTGCGCATGGTTTCCACAGCCGCTGGTTGCGCCGGTTCGCCCTGCGCGGCTATCTGGTCAATGCGATCAACCGGCACAAGCTGGAAAACGGCGTGCTGGCAGTGGTGCTCGACGACACTGTCGGGCTGATTCAGGAGTACAACCATCAGCGGCTGAACTGGGTACTGAAGCGTCAGGCCTGGCGTGAAGACCCGATGCGCGCCTATCAGCTGCAGACCTCGCAGATCCTGCAGATCATTCGCGCCACGCACAGGGAATGGGCGGCGCAGAAGGTGCCGTCGCTGGAACCGATGACGGGTGATGGGCCGCCGGTGCTCACCGACCCGGCAGTCGAGCGGCAGCTGTTGGTCGAGCGTGCACAGCAGGAGAGTGACGAGCGGCTTGAAGAGCGCTACCACGAATCGCAGCGGGCCGCGTTTCAGGCTGACTATGAGCAGCAGGAACGTGAGTTTCAGCGTTACATCGACAAGGACGCGCAGGCGTACGTTGCCTTGTTCGACACGCCCATGTTCAAGGTGGCCGAGGCATACGACTACGACGGTAACGATCGTGAGTCCGGGGTGGCCTATGCCAAGACCATGGCCCTGTGCCTGGGCGGTGGGGTTACGGAAGCTGTCGTCTCCCGTCTTGAACCGCATGTTCCCGCTTCCGGCACCAGCGAACTGCTCTGGCTGAAATGGCTGCAGGACCCTGACAGCCCGCCCTACCGTGCCTTGCTGATGCGCGACCAGGCACTGCTGGCCGGGCTGCTGC
>NZ_LQXW01000011.1:0-122467 GCF_001586765.1 Pseudomonas sp. ABFPK
GCAAGAACTCTGATTTCCACGGTTTGCTCCTGGGTCAACATCGACGGCCTCGAAAAGGCCGCCAAACTAGCCCAAGTGGATCAGTTTTACTTCGCTGGGGTGGGTCAGTTTTACACTGCTGCTAACAAAGGGTGAATATGCCATAATCTTAACCTTGTACTTTCATCGTGACCTGATCATGACGCTTACAGATGCAATCATTGTCCTGCTTCTCGCCGAGAAAATTCATGGCACCGAAGAGGCCATTCGCAGATCGGCGAAGAACATGTCCAAGAAGCTACCTCGCAGCAAGCGCGGCATCATGTATGACATCGCGGAGAGCAAGAGTCCCCGAGACTTGATGCGGCACATAGCTTTGGGCTTGGATGACTAATCGCTCCAATAGCCTCCAGAGAACGCGCCAAGGCCTCTTTCGAGGAGAGCGACTCGGTACGTCCTGCACGGCTTACGCAGGCAAGCGGAGCGCGCAGGCCACGATGGCCGTAGAGGTGAGGATGGAAGCCCGAAGGGCCAAGCCCAGTTAAACTGGGCTTGGTTTACGACAGCCGTACCCAAAGGGTCACCCAAATCAGCGGTGCAGCTTACTGAAACGCTCTACGAGCCTTGAAGGAGCAATCGACTGCCACGTTTCAAGCACGGTGGTTTTATAGAACAGATTAATTCCCATCCCTACAAAAAATGCCGCAACTAAGCAGGCAAGAGTGAGTGCACAACGCGTTACATCCCCAGCATACTCTGCGAACCCATTCACAGAGCTGTAGTGATAACCATCAACAATCGAGCCCAAGCCAAAGAAGAACGCGATCCAAGCCACAACAAAAGCCACTGCAGAAATTACCGCCGCGTTCGCCCATATGCCAATTTGTGCGGTATACCGCAGGCTCGGCACCTCTATGACGTCACCACCAGCAGTCTTTACTGCATATACGAAGCCCTTATTTTTCGTTTTAGTTTTGGAATTCTGTACCATGCCATAGAATTCGTACTGCTCGCCCTTCTCCAGCTCCTCAAATATTTTTGTAGGCATGCGAAAGTTCGGGATCAGCACATCATCCAGCTTGATAATGACTTGGACGTTGTCAGAAAAACTCTCGAACACTCTGATGTCGTCAAGGCGACCCGAGAATTTAAGATACTCAAACTTGATCACTTACAGCTCCTTGCTTACTGTCTATATTGCAGGCACAGGGATACCCAGGGCATGACAAATTCACACCCCTGGCTCATTTCTAAAATTGACTTCCGCGATTAGGTGTTGGGGTAGCGATTACCCACTATGCGCCGGAATTCGTTGAAACCACGCCGCCCTCCATCGCGTTGGAATGTGGCGATAGCGTAACGAGAATGGATCGTGGTGATCACCCAAAACCGCCCTTCCTTGGCCGTAGCGAGGATGTCGGAAGTTTGGATGAGGTGGCCATCCGCGTATCGCCCGTGCGGGCCCTTCCTGGTATGCCCGAACACGACGCCAACCGCGCTGTGCCTACTGATGTGGACATTTACAAGAACCGCCGTGACCTCTTCTTCGAAGCCCTGCCCGACTGCTCGAGCAATCCGAAGCAGGTCGAAATCGGAGTAGCGTTTGACGTAAAAGTCGACTTCCACTTCGCTGTTCTCTGTCATGGTTAATGCCCCCCAAGCCCTGCAACTGAACTGGAAGTAGAGGCACGACTGCGATACAGCTCCTTTAGCCCAGTCAGGGAGTCAACTTTGATGCCTGGTTCATGGGTGTCGATGTAAACCTCACCGCCTTCAACCTCCAGGATCGAGACCGGTACTTCATCCATGCTGAAGCCCATGGTGAGAGACGTCACCTTTTGCATCTTCCAGCCATCACCTTTGTTCATCCATGCGGGTGTGACGGCTTGGACTTCCCGAACAACCAGGCTCTCATCTTGAGCCAACAACAGCTCAACGAGCCGGGCCTCATCGTTGAGCATCTCCTCATAATTCCTGAATTGGCCTTCATGAAGGCGCTGAACGCTCACGTGGTACCAGTGGGTAGCGAGAGCTCTGGAAACGCCATGCCAATGCATCAACCCGTCGCCGAACATACCGGGGATGCCGGCCATGTCAGCTTGGTGAGAACGGAACATATCTTGATCTCTGAAACAGTCGAGTCGTCACGAGCGAGGCCGTGACATCTAGAAGATTGAGAAGATGCCTTGCAGCGAAGACGACTTCCGTTGGCCTGGCCCCTTGAGCAGGTAGACGGTGTTCCTGGTCTCGAAGATGTACCCATCATTGAAGGTTCGAGCGATGGTCGACCGCACCCAATCGCCAGGCTCGAAGCGCCGCTGCTCGTCATGTACGACCTTGTGGGCAAACAAGAACATGGGCTGACATCCAGCCGCAGCTACTTTGGCCTGCTCATCTTCCGTGAGGATGGCATCTAGGATCACCCAATCCTCGACAACGCAAAGAGGCATCCGCTTGTAATGTTCTCGAGCAGCGAGGAGCACATCATCGAGGGATAGTTCAGAGCCGACCAGATCAACCCCTCCCTCCCCCAGTAGCCCGTCGCTGAGTGGGCTATCCATCAAGCACATCCCCGCATTTCATTTTTCATAAAGTACAGGCCCAGAGGCCAGACCGCCATGATGAGGAATATATTCGTTTGTTTGGCGATAGGCAAACGCGGCATACATCTTGGTTTTTGGGGATTTGTAATGTCGCTCCGCCAATCCTTTGCGGCAGTGCTCCAAATGCTGCGCCAAAGCAAAGGCAACACGCAGCGCTCCATGGCATCCAGCCTGGATCAAACGACCATCAGCAAGGTGGAGAGCGGTAAGCATTCGGTGACGTTGGATGTGAGCCAAAAATTGGCTGCTGCGCTTGATCTTGAGCTGACCGCCTTGATTGCATTGAGCGTTTCTCGGGACAGCAATCGCACGCCTAGGGAAGTCCTCCTCGCCTCGCTGGCCGAGATTGAAGCCCTCGGACTGGCTGACACCAACCAAACCTCGGAGCCTGAAAGAAAGGTTCCGCTCAACGTTTCAGCTGCGCGGAAGAAATGGCAGGCCGTACAGGAGCTGAAGGGAAAAGGGCTTACTCGAGGTCAGGCTGCAAAACAGCTTGGGATTCCCGAGTCGACGTTGCGTCGATTGTGGAATCAGGTGTCCGAAGACTGACGGTTAAGGGGCTGTTCATCTAGATGACACTAACGAAATCGACCACGGTACTGCCCGAGTTATACAGGCGACGAGTCAGCGAATCCGGAGGCAGTGCTCATACCAACCAGGCATCCATCTGGTCGCGGCGGGACATCGCTGAACTGATCGTTCTATTTACCTAATATTGAAGGTGTCCATTTCAGGCTGCGGAGAGATGGACAGTCTCTCGTTTGGACAAACCTAGGTAAACCGGGGGGTTGGCGGTGTCTGTCTGTAGCGCATATAGGGGGTATAAACTCTCGCCCTGGAGCATGTGCATCAGCGGGGTGGGCAGGCGGTCCTGGGTAATGGCCGAAACCGCCACGGCGTCGGTTGGCGACAACACTGCTGCCAGGGCGAAGGCCACTGGCAGCGGGATGCTCGGCAGCAGCCAGTGAATGAAGTAACCGGCACCGACCACGGTAAACAGCACCAGGCCCACGGCCAGCGCCACCACCGGCCCACGAATGCGCCACAACTCGCGCTTGGGAATGCGCCAGCCGTCGGCGAACAGCAACGGCGGCAGGAACAGGAACAGGAACAGCTCGGGGTCCAGTGCCACATGCAGGCCCAGTGTCGGCCAAGCGAGCAAGGCACCGGCGGCGATCTGTACCAGCGGCAAGGGCAGCGGAATCATGCGGCCGACCAGCTTC
This sequence comes from Pseudomonas sp. ABFPK, assembly GCF_001586765.1. NCBI lineage: Bacteria > Pseudomonadati > Pseudomonadota > Gammaproteobacteria > Pseudomonadales > Pseudomonadaceae > Pseudomonas > Pseudomonas sp. ABFPK. The sequence goes on from NZ_LQXW01000011.1 coordinate 3,806, forward strand.
GACACGCTGACCAGCGTCAGCAGGATGAGGACGGTGTAGGCGGACTGCATCCGGGAAAGCTTCCTTTGTGAACCAGAAACGACAACAGGGCGAAACATCGCCATTGAAACAATATGTTAGCGGCGATGGGGGATTCGGGGCCGCTGCACGATAGTCGCAGGTGGCGGTTGAATATGTAACATGATGATACCCAGCAATCGTGACTGACGTTGGCGAGCATCGTGCGCTAATCAGGCTTGAATTGCTGGAATCCCGTCGTATAATCAACCTTAACGAATAACGTTAAGCATTCAGCCTCATGATTCGAAGCTTTAGCTGTGCCGACACGGAAGCACTTTTTACTCATGGAAAGACACGGCGTTGGTCAGATATCAAGTCAGTTGCGGAACGCAAACTGGCCATGCTCGATGCCGCAACAGAGCTGCGAGACCTTCGGTCGCCACCTGGCAACCGTCTCGAGGCATTGAGCGGCAACCGTGCAGGCCAGCACAGTATCCGTGTCAATGACCAATGGCGCCTGTGCTTTATCTGGACCGACAACGGGCCGATTAACGTTGAAATTGTCGATTACCACTGAGGTGCATCATGCTCAAGAACGGTATGCGTCCGATTCATCCCGGAGAAGTCCTGCGTGAGGACTTCCAGAAAGAAATGGGTTTCAGCGCCGCGGCACTGGCCCGGGCGCTAGGCGTTGCCACGCCAACCGTCAACAACATCCTGCGTGAACGGGGCGGTGTTTCCGCCGACATGGCGCTGCGCCTGTCCATCTGCCTGGACACCACCCCCGAGTTCTGGCTCAACCTGCAGACCGCCTTCGATCTGCGCACCGCCGAACAGCAACACGGTGATGAGATCATCGGTTCGGTACAGCGCCTGGTCGCTTGAGACATACCTTGATCAGTAAACATGGGCACCACGGGCGTGGCGCCGCGAGGATCGTTCCCGCATAATCCCGCGACTGAAATCGGAAAATGGAGAAATTGGGGCAGTCTGTGATCCCCAATGCACACAATGACCTACACGCTCTACGGCATCAAAGCCTGTGACACCATGAAAAAGGCACGTACCTGGCTCGAAGACCAGGCCATCGCCTACGAATTTCACGACTACAAGGCCCAAGGCATCGACCGTGACAGCCTGAACCGCTGGTGCGACGAACACGGCTGGGAAGTCATCCTCAACCGTGCCGGCACCACCTTCCGCAAGCTGGACGACGCCAGCAAGGCCGACCTCGACCAGGCCAAGGCCGTCGAGCTGATGCTGGCCCAGCCGTCGATGATCAAGCGCCCGGTGCTCGACCTTGGCGCGCGTACCCTGGTCGGCTTCAAGCCCGACCTGTACGCCGCTGCCCTGGCCTGAGCCCCTACCCTATTTCGCACGAGGTAATCACATGTCCAATACCCTGTTCAGCCTGGCCTTCGGTGTCGGCTCCCAGAACCGCCAGGGCGCCTGGCTGGAAGTGTTCTACGCACAACCGCTGCTCAACCCGAGCGCCGAACTGGTCGCTGCAGTAGCCCCTGTTCTCGGTTACCAAGGTGGCAACCAGGCCATCGCCTTCAGCAACGCCCAGGCCGCGCAACTGGCCGAAGCCGTGAAAGGTGTGGATGCCACCCAAGCCGCCCTGCTGACCCGCCTGGCCGAAAGCCACAAGCCGCTGGTCGCCACCCTGCTGGCCGAAGACGCCGCGCTGACCTCGACGCCAGAGGCCTACCTCAAGCTGCACCTGCTGTCGCACCGCCTGGTCAAGCCGCACGGCGTGAGCCTCGCTGGCATCTTCCCGCTGCTGCCGAACGTGGCCTGGACCAACCAGGGCGCGGTCGATCTGGCCGAACTCGCCGAACTGCAACTGGAAGCGCGCCTGAAGGGCGAGCTGCTGGAAGTGTTCTCGGTGGACAAGTTCCCGAAAATGACCGACTACGTGGTCCCGGCCGGCGTGCGTATCGCCGACACTGCCCGCGTGCGCCTGGGCGCCTACATCGGCGAAGGCACCACCATCATGCACGAAGGCTTCGTCAACTTTAACGCCGGCACCGAAGGCCCGGGCATGATCGAAGGCCGCGTTTCCGCTGGCGTATTCGTCGGCAAGGGCTCGGACCTGGGCGGCGGCTGCTCGACCATGGGCACCTTGTCCGGTGGCGGCAACATCGTCATCAAGGTTGGCGAAGGCTGCCTGATCGGCGCCAACGCCGGTATCGGCATTCCGCTGGGCGACCGCAACACCGTCGAAGCCGGCCTGTACATCACCGCCGGTACCAAGGTGAACCTGCTGGACGAGAACAACCAGCTGGTCAAAGTGGTCAAGGCCCGCGACCTGGCCGGCCAGACCGACCTGCTGTTCCGCCGCAACTCGCTGAACGGCGCGGTGGAGTGCAAGACCCACAAGTCGGCCATCGAGCTGAACGAGGCGCTGCACGCGCACAACTGAGAACCCTTCAACCGCTGCCGGAGCGAGCTTGCTCGCGAACAGCGGATTCTCAGCGTTTGAAATGTTAAGATCGGGTCTGGCACCACGCCAGACCCGATTTTCATTCCAGGCCCCGCGACCATGTTTCAGCCCTCCCCCTGGCGTGCCGATTTTCCCGCCATCGCCGCCCTGCAACGGCAGCACCAGACCTACCTGGACAGCGCCGCCACCACCCAGAAGCCGCAAGCCCTGCTCGATGCCCTTAGCCATTACTACGGCCATGGCGCAGCCAACGTGCACCGTGCCCAGCACTTGCCCGGCGCACTGGCGACCCAGGCCTTCGAAACCAGCCGCGACAAGGTTGCCGCCTGGCTCAATGCGGCAGACTCGCGGCAGATCATCTTCACCCACGGTGCCACTTCGGCGCTGAACCTGCTGGCCTATGGCCTGGAACACCGCTTCGAGGCCGGTGACGAAATTGCCGTCAGTGCCCTGGAGCACCATGCCAACCTGCTGCCCTGGCAACAGCTGGCGCGCCGGCGCAACCTGCGCCTGGTGGTGCTGCCGCTGGACGCCCATGGCCGCATCGACCTGGACCAGGCGCTGCAACTGATCGGCCCGCGCACCCGGGTGCTGGCGGTGAGCCAGCTGTCCAACGTACTGGGTACCTGGCAGCCGCTGCCGGCGCTGCTGGCCCATGCCCGCGCCCAAGGCGCACTGACCGTGGTCGACGGTGCCCAGGGCGTGGTGCATGGCCGCCATGATGTGCAGCAGCTTGGCTGCGACTTCTATGTGTTCTCCAGCCACAAGCTGTACGGCCCGGAAGGCGTCGGTGTGCTGTACGGCCGCAGCCAGGCGCTGGAACTGCTGCACCACTGGCAGTTCGGTGGCGAGATGGTGCAACTGGCCGAATACCACAGCGCCAGCTTCCGCCCGGCGCCGCTGGGGTTCGAGGCAGGCACGCCGCCGATCGCCGGGGTGATCGGCCTGGGTGCAGCCCTGGACTACCTGGCCAGCCTCGATGCCCAGGCGCTCGAATCCCATGAAACCAGCCTGCACCAGTACCTGCTGCGTGGCCTGGCGGACCGCGATGGCGTGCGCATCCTGGGCACGCCACAGGCGGCCCTTGCCAGTTTCGTCATCGACGGCGTGCATAACGCCGACATCGCCCACCTGCTGACCGAGCAAGGCATTGCCGTGCGTGCCGGGCACCACTGTGCCATGCCGCTGCTGCAGGGCCTGGGCCTGGAGGGTGCGATCCGCGTGTCATTGGGGCTGTATAACGACAGCGATGACTTGCAGCGCTTCTTCGCGGCGCTGGATCAAGGCCTGGAGCTGTTGCGATGACCCTGCCGGATCAGGCGCGCCAGGCGCTGGAAGCTTTCGAGCAGGGCAAGGGCTGGGAACAGCGTGCGCGGCTGCTGATGCAGTGGGGCGACCGGATGGAACCGCTGGCTGACACTGAAAAGACCGAGGCCAACCGGGTACATGGCTGCGAAAGCCTGGTATGGCTGGTGGCCGAGCAGGTCGAGGGCCTGTGGCGGTTCAAGGCCAGCAGCGATGCACGCCTGTTGCGTGGGCTGCTGGCGTTGTTGCTGGTGCGGGTGCAGGGATTGGCCAGTGAAGAACTCGCCGGGCTCGATCTGCGTGAGTGGTTCACTCAGCTGGGCCTGGAGCGCCAGCTTTCGCCATCGCGCAGCAATGGGCTGCATGCGGTGTTGCAGCGGATGGCGGAGCTGGCGTCCAACCGTTGAATCGGTGCTGGCCTCTTCGCGGTCTATTCAGGCTTGACCCGCTCCGAAGGCCGCCGCGCCCCCGCTACCAGTTTTTCCACCGCCTTGCTCGCCGCCACCATGCCAAAGGTCGCGGTCACCATCATCACCGCGCCAAAGCCACCCGAGCAGTCCAGCCGCACGCCCTCACCCACGAAGCTTTTCTGCAGGCAAACGCTGCCATCGCCCTTGGGGTAGCGCAGCTGTTCGCTGGAGAACACGCATGGCACGCCATAGTTGCGGCTGACATTGCGCGAGAAGTTGTAGTCGCGACGCAGGGTGGAACGCACCCGCGAGGCCAGCGGGTCGTTGAAGGTCTTGTTCAGGTCGGCGATCTGGATCTGTGTCGGGTCGATCTGCCCACCGGCACCACCCGTGGTGACGATGGCGATCTTGCGCCGCCGGCACCAGGCAATCAGCGCCGCCTTGGCCATGACGCTGTCGATGCAGTCGATCACACAGTCGAGGTTCTCGGTAATGTACTCGACCATGGTGTCGCGGGTGACGAAGTCGGCCACTGCATGCACCGTGCACGCCGGGTTGATCGCCCGCAGGCGCTCGGCCATGACCTCGACCTTGGGCCGCCCCACCTGCCCATCCAGCGCATGGGCCTGGCGGTTGGTGTTGCTGACGCACACGTCGTCGAGGTCGAACAGGGTGATCTCGCCCACGCCACTGCGGGCCAGCGCTTCCGCCGCCCACGAGCCTACCCCGCCAATACCGACCACGGCCACGTGGGCCTGGCCCAGACGGTGCAACCCCTGGTCGCCATACAGCCGGGCAACGCCGGCGAAGCGTGGATCTTCTGTGCTCATGTTCATACCCCAAAAAACCGGCGCGCATTATATGCCAGCGGGCCCATGGCCTGCATCGTTAGGAAAGAGACTATCAACCCTGCTTTAATGTCCTATCACTTCGACACATATGGACGACAATGTCTTCACGTAAATTCGGCCTGAACCTGGTCGTGGTCCTGGCCATCGCCGCGTTGTTCACCGGGTTCTGGGCGCTGATCAACCGCCCGGTCTCCGCCCCCGCCTGGCCAGAACAGATCTCTGGATTCTCGTATTCACCGTTCCGTCTGGGCGAAAGCCCGCAGAAGGGCCAGTACCCCAGTGACGACGAGATGCGCCAGGACTTGGAGCAGTTGAGCAAACTGACCGACAGCATCCGGATCTACACCGTGGAGGGCACCCAGGCGGATATCCCGCGCCTGGCCGAGGAATTCGGCCTGCGGGTGACGCTGGGCATCTGGATCAGCCCGGACCTGGAGCGCAACGAACGCGAAATCGCCACGGCCATTCAGCTGGCCAACACCTCGCGCAGCGTGGTACGGGTTGTGGTCGGCAACGAGGCACTGTTCCGCGAAGAAGTCACCCCGGAAAACCTGATCAAGTACCTGGACCGGGTACGCGCAGCGGTCAAGGTGCCGGTGACCACCAGTGAGCAGTGGCACATCTGGAAGGAAAACCCGCAGCTGGCCAAGCACGTCGACCTGATTGCCGCGCACATCCTGCCGTACTGGGAGTTCGTGCCGATGAAGGATTCGGTCGAGTTCGTGCTCGACCGCGCCCGCGAACTGAAGCACCAGTTCCCGCGCAAACCCCTGCTGCTGTCGGAAGTCGGCTGGCCGAGCAACGGCCGCATGCGCGGCGGCGCCGATGCCACCCAGGCTGACCAGGCCATCTACCTGCGTACCCTGGTCAACACCCTCAACCGCCGTGGTTACAATTACTTCGTCATCGAAGCCTACGACCAGCCGTGGAAGGCCAGCGACGAAGGCTCGGTAGGCGCCTACTGGGGCGTGTACAACGCCGAACGCCAGCAAAAATTCAACTTTGACGGCCCGGTGGTGGCGATCCCGCAATGGCGCGCCCTGGCGGTGGCCTCGGTAGTGCTGGCGATGATCGCCCTGATGGTACTGTTCATCGACGGTTCGGCCCTGCGCCAGCGCGGCCGCACCTTCCTGACCTTCATCACCTTCCTGTGCGGGTCGGTGCTGGTATGGATCGCCTACGACTACAGCCAGCAATACAGCACCTGGTTCAGCCTGACCGTAGGCGTGCTGCTTGCCCTCGGCGCGCTGGGCGTGTTCATCGTGCTGCTGACCGAGGCCCACGAACTGGCCGAGGCAGTATGGATACACAAGCGCCGGCGCGAATTCCTGCCGGTGCAGGCCGATAGCGCCTACCGGCCCAAGGTATCGGTACATGTGCCGTGCTACAACGAGCCGCCGGAGATGGTCAAACAGACCCTCGATGCCCTGGCCGCGCTGGATTACCCAGACTACGAAGTGCTGGTGATCGACAACAACACCAAGGACCCGGCCGTGTGGGAGCCGCTCAAGGCCCATTGCGAGAAGCTCGGCGAGCGCTTCAGGTTCTTCCACGTCGCGCCCCTGGCCGGTTTCAAGGGCGGCGCACTGAACTACCTGATCCCGCACACCGCCAAGGACGCCGAAGTGATCGCGGTGATCGACTCGGACTACTGCGTCGACCGCAACTGGCTCAAGCACATGGTGCCGCACTTCGCCGACCCGAAGATTGCCGTGGTGCAGTCGCCGCAGGACTACCGCGACCAGCACGAAAGCGCCTTCAAGAAGCTGTGTTACAGCGAGTACAAGGGCTTCTTCCACATCGGCATGGTCACCCGCAACGACCGTGACGCGATCATCCAGCACGGTACCATGACCATGACCCGCCGCAGCGTGCTGGAAGAGCTGGGCTGGGCCGAGTGGTGCATCTGCGAGGACGCCGAACTGGGCTTGCGGGTATTCGAGAAGGGCCTGTCGGCCGCCTATGCCCACAACAGCTACGGCAAGGGCCTGATGCCCGACACCTTCATCGACTTCAAGAAGCAACGCTTCCGCTGGGCCTACGGCGCCATCCAGATCATCAAGCACCACGCCAGCGCCCTGCTGCGCGGCAAGGGCAGCGAGCTGACCCGCGGCCAGCGCTACCACTTCCTGGCCGGCTGGCTGCCGTGGATCGCCGATGGCATGAACATCTTCTTCACCATCGGCGCGCTGCTGTGGTCGGCGGCGATGATCATCGTGCCGCACCGGGTCGACCCACCGCTGATGATCTTTGCCATTCCGCCGCTGGCACTGTTCTTCTTCAAGGTCGGCAAGATCATCTTCCTCTACCGCCGCGCGGTAGGGGTGAACCTGAAAGATGCCTTTGCTGCGGCGCTGGCCGGGCTGGCACTGTCGCATACCATCGCCAAGGCGGTGCTGTACGGGTTCTTCACCAGCAGCATGCCGTTCTTCCGCACACCGAAGAACGCCGACAGCCACGGGCTGCTGGTGGCGATTTCCGAGGCGCGGGAAGAGCTGTTCATCATGTTGCTGCTGTGGGGCGCAGCGCTGGGCATCTACCTGGTACAGGGGCTGCCGAGTTCGGACATGCGCTTCTGGGTGGCGATGTTGCTGGTGCAATCGTTGCCTTATGTGGCGGCGCTGGTGATGGCGTTCCTGTCTTCGCTGCCCAAGCCTGGGGAAAAGGCCGCCGAGCCGCAGCAGGCCTGAGATTGCCGGGGGCGCTTTGCGCCCCTATCGCGACACAAGGCCGCTCCTACAGGGGATCGCATCCCGTCAGATATGGCGAGATCGCCTGTAGGAGCGGCCTTGTGTCGCGATGGGCCGCAAAGCGGCCCCATTGGCCTGACGGTTTGATATAAGATAACGCCCTCAGATTTCCCCGCCTTGCCCCGGAGTTCCCCATGACGGCCCCTGCCGAGCTCTCGCCTACCCTTCAACTGGCCTGCGACCTGATCCGTCGCCCCTCGGTCACCCCCGTCGACGCCGACTGCCAGGCGCAGATGATGAACCGCTTGGGCGCCGTAGGCTTCCAGCTCGAGCCGATGCGCATCGAGGACGTCGACAATTTCTGGGCCACCCACGGCAGCCAGGATGGCCCAGTGCTGTGCTTCGCCGGCCACACCGACGTGGTACCCACCGGCCCGGTGCAGCAATGGCAGCATGAGCCGTTCGAAGCGCTGATCGACGCCGACGGCATGCTCTGCGGTCGTGGCGCCGCCGACATGAAAGGCAGCCTGGCCTCCATGGTGATTGCCAGCGAGCGCTTCGTGCAGGACTACCCGGACCACCGCGGCAAGGTCGCGTTCCTGATCACCAGCGACGAGGAAGGCCCGGCCCACCATGGCACCAAGGCCGTGGTCGAGCGCCTGAAAGCACGCAACGAGCGCCTGGACTGGTGCATCGTCGGCGAACCCTCCAGCACCACCCTGCTGGGTGACGTGGTCAAGAATGGCCGCCGTGGCTCGCTGGGCGCCAAGCTGACCGTGCGCGGCAAGCAGGGCCATGTGGCCTACCCGCACCTGGCGCGCAACCCGATCCACCTGGCCGCTCCGGCCCTGGCGGAACTGGCGGCCGAGCACTGGGACGAAGGCAACGCGTTCTTCCCGCCGACCAGTTTCCAGATCTCCAACCTCAATTCCGGCACCGGCGCCACCAACGTGGTCCCCGGCGAGCTGACCGCCCTATTCAACTTCCGTTTCTCTACCGAGTCCACCGTCGAAGGCCTGCAGGCGCGGGTGTCGGCGATCCTCGACAAGCATGAGCTGGACTGGTCGATCGACTGGGCGCTGTCGGGCCTGCCGTTCCTTACCGAACCGGGCGAATTGCTGGACGCCGTCTCGGCCAGCATCAAGGGCGTCACCGGCCGCGACACCCAGCCGTCGACCAGCGGCGGTACCTCCGATGGGCGCTTCATCGCCACCATGGGCACCCAGGTGGTCGAGCTCGGCCCGGTCAACGCCACCATCCACCAGGTGGATGAGCGGATCCTGGCCAGCGATCTCGACCTGCTGACCGAAATCTATTACCAGACCCTGGTCCGGTTGCTCGCCTGATGCTCGCCTGCCCTCTTTGCCAGGCGCCACTGAGCCGGCTCGACAACGGTGTGGTGTGCCCGGCCGGCCACCGCTTCGACCGGGCCCGCCAGGGTTACCTGAACCTGCTGCCGGTGCAGCACAAGAACAGCCGCGACCCGGGTGACAACCAGGCCATGGTCGAAGCCCGCCGCGATTTCCTCGACGCCGGCCACTACGCGCCGGTGGCGCGCCGCCTGGCCGAGCTGGCCGCCGAACGCCAGCCCGGGGCCTGGCTGGACATCGGCTGTGGCGAGGGTTACTACACTGCGCAAATCGCCCAGGCACTGCCGGCCGCCGACGGCTATGCCCTGGATATTTCCCGCGAGGCAGTCAAGCGTGCCTGCCGTCGCGCGCCCGAGGTTACCTGGATGGTCGCCAGCATGGCCCGCGTGCCGCTGGCCGACGCCAGCTGCCAGTTCATCGCCAGCGTATTCAGCCCGCTGGACTGGGCCGAGGCCAAGCGCCTGCTCAGCCCGGGCGGCGGCCTGATGCGGGTCGGCCCCACCAGCGGCCACCTGATGGAACTGCGCGAAGTGCTCTACGATGAAGTACGCCCTTACGCCGACGACAAACACTTGGCCCTGGTCCCCGAAGGCATGGCCCATGCCCACAGCGAAACCCTGGAGTTCCGCCTGAGCCTGGCCGCGCCCAAGGCCCGCGCCGACCTGCTGGCCATGACCCCGCACGGCTGGCGCGCCAGTGCCGAAAAGCGTGCCCGGGTGATTGACCAGCCCGAGCCGTTCGAAGTCACGGTTTCAATGCGTTATGACTATTTCGTGCGCCAAGACTGAGCACACCCGGAGCCCTTATGCGCCAACCTGATATCGAGATCTACCTGAAGGACGCCGACGTCGACCACAAGCAGATTGCCGAGTGGCTCGCCCAGGCAATCGGCCCCTGCAGCGAATGGAAGCAGAAAGGCCATACCTTCAAATGCCAGGCCGGTAACATTCCGGTCACCTGGCTACCCAAGGCTGTAGGGAAATGGAACAGCCTGTACCTGGAAAGCGACCAGACGCCGTGGGCCGATGACGTTGCCTGCGCCCGCGCCGCATTTGCCGCACTGGGCGTGGAAGTGCGCTGCGCGCCAGGTGGCTGGGTGGAGGAAGATGGGGAAGAAGATGCCGACCGCTGGGTCCGCATCAGCGCCGACGGTGAAGAGGAAATCACCTGGCGCACCGGAGGTTGATTCCTGTAGGAGCGGCCTTGTGTCGCGAAGGGCCGCAAAGCGGCCCCCTGACAATGGCGGCACGGCACCTGTTGCCGGGGCCGCTACGCAGCCCTTTCGCGACACAAGGCCGCTCCTACACAAGCCGCGTCAGCCGGCCATTACAGCAGAGGCTCAGAGGCCTACCACGTCCTCGGCTTGCAGGCCTTTCTGGCCCTGCACGCAGGCGTATTCCACCCGCTGACCTTCGACCAGGGTACGATGCCCCTCACCGCGGATCGCCCGATAGTGGACGAATACATCCGCACCACCTTCGCGCTGAATGAAGCCATAACCCTTGGCATCGTTGAACCACTTTACATTCCCAGTCTCACGAGACGACATCTGAACTACTCCGGATTTTTATTGTGAAGATCGCCTTGCAGACACAGAGTCCCTCCCTGTGTCGACGCCGCTTGCGCAAATATCTTGCAAGTGGCAGGCCGAGTATATGACACAGAACAAAAAAATTTGATGACCGTCGCGCCGTTCGGCGATTTTTGCTGAACTTGCGCGGATACGGCAGACTAATTGGCTGGATACCCACCTGAAAACCACCCCCAGGGCACACACCCCATGACCCGTTCCCCCCTGCGCCGCCTGATCTTCGGCGCCCTGCGTCGCCTGTTGTACCTGTGGGTGCGCTCCGAGACCATCAACCAGTCCTCCCTCACCCTCAAGCTCGACCGCAGCCGCCCGGTTTTCTATGCCCTGCCCTCGCCCGCGCTCACCGACCTGGCCGTGCTCGACCATGAATGCACCAAGGCAGGCCTGCCGCGCCCGGTGCTGCCGGTGGCGGTTGGCCCACTGCAGGAACCGGCGGCATTCTTCTACCTGACCCCGGACCCGGACTGGCTCGGCCGCCATGACAAGCGCGGCGCCCCGCCTACCCTGGAGCGCCTGGTCGCCGCCGTGAGCCAGCATGCCGAAGAGGATGCGCAGATCATTCCGGTCAGTGTGTTCTGGGGCCAGACCCCGGCGAGTGAATCCAGCCCGTGGAAGTTGCTGTTCGCCGACAGCTGGGCGGTTACCGGGCGCCTGCGCCGGCTGCTGACCGTGCTGATCCTCGGGCGCAAGACCCGGGTGCAGTTCTCCGCACCCATCCACCTGCGCGAACTGGTACAGCACAACAAAGGCCACGAGCGCACCGTACGCATGGCCCAGCGCCTGATGCGCGTACACTTTCGCAACCTGAAGACCGCAGTCATCGGGCCGGACATCTCGCACCGGCGCAACCTGGTCAAAGGCCTGATCCACGCGCCCCAGGTGCGCCAGGCCATCGTCGATGAGGCGCAGCGGGAAAACCTGCCGCTGGCCAAGGCCGAAGCCCAGGCCCTGCGCTATGGCAACGAGATTGCCTCGGACTACACCTACACCGCGATCCGCTTCCTCGAAGTAGTGCTGAGCTGGTTCTGGAACAAGATCTACGACGGCATCAAGGTCAACCACATCGAGCAAGTGCAAGGCATAGCACCCGGCCACGAAGTGATCTATGTGCCGTGCCACCGCAGCCACATCGACTACCTGCTGCTGTCGTACCTGCTGTTCCGCAACGGCCTGACGCCGCCGCACGTGGCCGCGGGCATCAACCTCAACATGCCGCTGGTGGGTAACCTGCTACGCCGTGGCGGCGCCTTCTTCATGCGCCGCACGTTCAAGGGCAACCCGCTGTACACCGCGGTGTTCAACGAGTACCTGCACACCCTGTACACCAAGGGCTTTCCGGTCGAGTACTTCGTCGAAGGCGGGCGCTCGCGCACCGGGCGCATGCTGCAGCCGCGCACCGGGATGCTGGCCATTACCCTGCGCAGCTTCCTGCGTTCGTCGCGTACGCCGATCGTTTTCGTGCCGGTTTACATCGGCTACGAGCGCGTGCTCGAAGGCCGCACCTACCTGGGCGAGCTGCGCGGTGCCAGCAAGAAGAAAGAGTCGATCTTCGATATCTTCAAGGTGTTCGGCGCGCTCAGGCAGCGATTTGGCCAGGTGTACGTGAACTTTGGCGAGCCGATCCGCCTGGCCGGTTTCCTCGACCAGCAACAACCCGGCTGGCGTGAACAGGACCACGGCCCGCAGTACCGCCCGGCCTGGCTCAACGCCACCACCACCCGCCTGGGCGAAACCGTTGCCCGCCACCTCAACGAGGCGGCCGCTATCAACCCGGTCAACCTGGTGGCGCTGGCGCTGCTGTCCACCACCCGCCTGGCCCTGGACGAGCGCGCCCTGACCCGCGTGCTCGACCTGTACCTGGCCTTGCTGCGCCAGGTACCCTACTCGCCGCACACCACCCTGCCCGACGGCGACGGCCAGGCGCTGATCGAGCACGTGCGCGGGATGAACCTGGTTGCCGAGCAGAAGGACGCCCTGGGCCGCATCCTGTACCTGGATGAAGGCAACGCGGTACTGATGACCTATTACCGCAACAACGTGCTGCACATCTTCGCCCTGCCGGCGCTGCTGGCCAGCTTCTTCCTCAGCAGCTCGCGCATGAGCCGCGAACTGCTGGGCCAGTATGTACACGCGCTGTATCCCTACCTGCAGGCCGAACTGTTCCTGCGCTGGACGCCGGAACAACTGGATGCGGTGATCGACCAGTGGCTGGCCGCACTGGTCGAGCAAGGGCTGCTGCGCCAGGACAACGCCATCTACATTCGCCCGGCGCCCAGCTCGCGGCAGTTCGTGTTGCTGACCCTGCTCGCCCGCACTATCACCCAGACCCTGCAGCGTTTCTACATGGCCACCTCGCTGTTGCTCAACAGCGGGCAGAACAGCCTCAGCGCCGAAGAACTGGAAGACCTGTGCGTGATGATGGCCCAGCGCCTGTCGATCCTGCACGGCCTGAACGCCCCGGAATTCTTCGACAAGACCCTGTTCCGCCACTTCATCCAGACCTTGGTCGAGCAAGGCGTGCTGCATGCTGACGCCCAGGGCAAGCTCGGTTATCGCAACAAGCTCGGTGAGCTGGCCGAAGGCGTGGCCAAGCGCGTGCTTTCTGCGGAACTGCGCCTGTCGATCCGCCAGGTGGCATTGCACCGCGATGAGCCTGCGGAGGTTATACAGCGGTAGCTTTTCAGGCTGCTCTCAGCCCTTGGGAGGGATCAGGATCACGGTGTTCTTCAGCACATCCCTCTCAAGGAGCACCAACATGACTCAAATGAAAAGGCTGGACGTTGAAATCGTTTCCTCTGGCGATAACACGCTCGCACCGTCCGGCCTGGTTGAATTGAAGCTGATCGATATTTCGAAGGCAGATGCGCGCTCCATCAGCCTTGCCGAGTTGCGTCTGCGCTGTGGCGGCCTGATGCCGATCAAACTGCCGCTGACGTTTGATACCAGCCTTATCGAGCCACGCCGCAGCTATGCCCTCGCCGCGCGCATCGAGATAGACGGCCAACTGCGCTACATCACCACCAGCCGTCACTCGATAGAACCAGCCACGGTATCGGGTACACAACGGGTGACTGTCGACCAGATTGCCACCGAAAACGGTCGCCAGTTCAACGACAACCTCGCTGACTGACTGGCGCCTGTCCCCATGACCGAACCGAGGAAAACCAACATGCTACCCGCCAACTTCATCGAGATCCGCGGGACCGTGCTTGTCCCGTCGTGCATCCATACAGCTGAAGGCGCACCGCACCTTGGCGTACGCGTACAGTTGGGCACGGATGAGAACAAGATCATCCTGGCCGCCTGGGGGTGCCAGACGCTTGGCGTCGCAATGCCCTTCAACTTGCTGCTGGACCGCAATAGCCTGCCGGAAGGTGCCGAACCAACGCTAGTGGCCAGTTATGGTGTTGGCGTCAATGAAGAGCCAAACGGCTTGAGCCTGTCGATGCCACTTGCAATCGACCAGCCTGAGCCAAACCCTCCCATGGTACTGAGGATACCCGCCCAGCCTGGCGAGCAAAGTCAGCAGCCCCTGTCGCCCGCGATCATCGAAATGAAGAACATCATCGAGATTCCCGAAGAGTTGCTAAGGCCACAGGCGCTGATGACGTTCGGCCTGTATCGGACCCAGGAAGACGGTTACAGCAACAGAAGCTCCAGCTACATTGCCGGTGCCGCCCTGTGGCCGACACAGGGACCTGTGACGCTTACCACGTACCTGGATGGCAACACAGTCAATGACGACGAACCCTTGCATCTGCGCGTGGCCTACTACGACCCACATACCATGACCCCGTACGCCGGGAGAACGCTGCGCGGCCTGACCCTTCAAAGCGTTACCGAACTGGAGGCAATCAGCCTGCGACCGCCGCGCCGTAGCTGAATATTGCGCTTCGCCTTGCTCTCCCCCTCTTTGTCGCATCTTCATCAAGGACCCACCAGAAGAAATCCGCTAAAGTCCCTGGGGTTGGCCACAAGCCAACGCCAAGGACTTCGGAGATACCATGAAAAAGCTCTTTATGCTGTGTTGCGCATCCTTGCTAGCAGCCTGTTCCAGCCATACCCCGTCCAACCAGGCCAGCCTGGATGGCGAAGTCTTCTACCTGCAACGCAGTGCCCTGCCACCGGCCGCCACCCTCAGCGTGGAGCTGCAGGACGTCTCGCTGATGGACGCCCCGGCGGTTACCCTGGCCCGCCAGGCTGGCCCGGTCAAAGGCAACGTACCGCTGCCATTCCACCTCATCTACGACCCGGCCCAGGTCAAGCCAGGCCACCGCTATGCGGTAAGCGCGCGCATCGAGCTGGACGGCAAGCTGCTGTTCATAAACACCGAGCACCACGGTGTCATGCTCGACGGCAGTGACCCTCAGCCCGTGCGGATCAAGGTCGATCCGGTCCGCTGACACCCGTATTCATCTGTTTACAAGGAAAGCTTCATGATCCGCACTTCCCTGCGCTTCACCACCCTGTGTGCCGGCCTGCTGCTGTCGGCCAGTGCCCTGGCCCTGTCGCTGGGCGATCTGACCCAGAAAGACGCCACTGGCGGCCTGAAGGATGCCTTGACCCAAGGCGCACAATTGGCCGTCAAGCAGCTGAGCACCCCGGGCGGCTTCAGCGACAACCCCGACGTGCGCATCGAACTGCCTGGCAACCTGGGCAAGGCCGCCAAAGCGATGAAGATGTTCGGCAAGGGTGAACAGGTCGAGGCCTTGGAAACCAGCATGAACAAGGCCGCCGAGGCTGCCGTGCCGCAGGCCCAGGCGATTCTGGTAGATGCCGTGAAGAACATGAGCGTGACCGATGCCAAGGGCATCCTCGCCGGCGGTGACGACTCGGCCACCCAGTACCTGAACAAGAGCAGCCGCGAGCAGATCCGCGCCAAGTTCCTGCCGATCGTCAAGCAGGCTACCGACAAGGTTGGCCTGGCTCAGCAGTACAACAACTTTGCCGGGCAGGCAGTGGCGTTGGATGTGGTCGATGCCAAGAGCGCCAGCATCGAGAACTACGTTACTGAAAAGGCACTGGATGGCCTGTTCGAGATGATTGCCAAGCAGGAGCAGAGCATTCGCCAGAACCCGGCTGAAGCGGCTACCAGCCTGGCCAAGAAGGTCTTCGGCGCCCTCTGAATCCCGGTTGTCGCAAATCCTTGTAGGAGCAGCCTTGTGCTGCGAAGAGGCCGGCACAGCAACATGAATTTTCATGTGCTGCCCCGGCCTCTTCGCAGCACAAGGCTGCTCCTACAGTGCGATGACAGCCGCTAGGCTTTCTTCACCCTGAACCAAGCCGCATACAACGCCGGCAAGAACAGCAGGGTAAGCACGGTGGCCACGATCAACCCGCCCATGATCGCCACCGCCATCGGCCCGTAGAACACACTGCGCGACAACGGGATCATCGCCAGCACCGCCGCCAGAGCAGTCAGCACGATCGGGCGGAAGCGCCTCACCGTGGCTTCGATGATCGCTTGCCAGCGATCCAGCCCCGCCGCGATGTCCTGCTCGATCTGGTCCACCAGGATCACCGAGTTGCGCATGATCATCCCCGCCAGGGCAATGGTGCCAAGCATGGCGACAAAGCCGAACGGCTGGCGGAATACCAGCAAGAACAAGGTCACGCCAATCAACCCCAGCGGCGCCGTGAGGAACACCATCACCGTGCGCGAGAAGCTGCGCAGCTGGATCATCAGCAAGCTCAGCACCACCACCACGAACAGCGGCATGCCGGCATTCACCGACTTCTGCCCGCGCTCGGAGTCCTCGACCGTGCCGCCCACTTCCAGCAAATAACCATCCGGCAGCTTGGCACGAATGTCACGCAGGGTCGGTTCTATCTGTTTCACCAGCGTCGCCGGCTGCTCCTTGTCGTAGATATCGGCGCGCACGGTCACCGTCGGCAAGCGGTTACGGTGCCAGATGATGCCCTCCTCGAAGCCGTACTCCAGGGTCGCGACCTGCGACAACGCCACGCTCTGGCCATTGTCGGTCGGCAGTGCCAAGCTGCCGAGGTTGCCCAGCTCGCTGCGTTCCTGCCGGGTGCCGCGCAGCAGGATCTCGATCAACTCATTGTCCTCGCGATACTGGCTGACCGTGGTGCCGGTCAGCGAGCTTTGCAGGAAGCTCGACAGGTGAGCGGTACTCACGCCCAAGGCGCGGGCGCGGTCCTGGTCGATTTCGAGGAAAACCGCCTTGCTCGGCTCTTCCCAGTCCAGGTGCACGTTCACCACATGCGGGTTCTGGCGCACCTTGTCGGCCACTTCACGGGCCAGCTCACGGGCCTTCTCGATGTGCTCGCCAGTCACCCGGAACTGCACCGGGTACCCCACGGGCGGGCCGTTTTCCAGGCGGGTGACCCGGGCACGCAGGTCGGGGAACTGCTGGTCCATGGTGCTGATCAGCCAGCTGCGCAGGCGCTCGCGGTCTTCCATCGACTTGGCCAGTACCACGAACTGGGCGAAGCTGGCCGCCGGCAGCTGCTGGTCCAGTGGCAGGTAGAAACGCGGCGAACCGGTGCCCACGTAGGCCACATAATTGTCGATACCTTCCTGCTGCTTGAGCAACGCCTCCAGTTGCTTGACCCGCTCGGCGGTGTTGGCCAGCGAGGCACCCTCGGCCAGTTTCAGGTCGACCATCAACTCCGGGCGCCCTGAGGCCGGGAAGAACTGCTGGGGCACGAAACGGAACAGCAGGATACTGCCGACAAAGGCGGCAATGGTCAGCAGGATCACCGTCTTGCGCCGCCGCACACACCACTCCACCACACGCCGTACACGCTGGTAGAACGGTGTGGCGTAAGGGTCTGGCGCGTGGCCGTCCTTGCCATGACGGGAGGCATGCAGCTTGGCCAGGTCCGGCAGCAGGCGCTCGCCCAGGTAAGGCACGAATACCACGGCGGCCACCCAGGAGGTCAGCAAGGCAATGGTCACCACCTGGAAAATCGAACGGGTGTACTCGCCCGTACTGGAGGCCGCCGTGGCAATGGGCAGGAAGCCCGCCGCCGTGATCAGGGTGCCGGTAAGCATCGGGAACGCGGTGCTGCTCCAGGCGTAGCTGGCCGCCTTGAGGCGGTCGTAGCCCTGCTCCATCTTGATCGCCATCATCTCCACGGCAATGATCGCATCATCGACCAACAAGCCCAGGGCCAGCACCAGCGCGCCGAGGGAGATCTTGTGCAGGCCGATACCGAAGTAGTGCATGGCGGCGAAGGTCATGGCCAGCACCAACGGGATGGCCAGCGCCACCACCAGCCCCGTGCGCAGGCCCAACGAGAAGAAACTCACCAGCAGCACGATGACCAGCGCCTCGACCAGCACCTGGACAAACTCGCCCACGCCGGCCTTGACCGCCGCCGGCTGGTCCGAGACCTTGCGCAGTTCCATGCCGGCCGGCAGGCTGCGTGCCAGGCGCTCGAACTCGCTTTCCAATGCCTTGCCCAGCACCAGGATGTCGCCGCCGTCCTTCATCGAAACCGCCAGGCCAATGGCATCCTCGCCCATGAAGCGCATGCGCGGTGCGGGCGGGTCGTTGAAGCCGCGGTGCACCTCGGCCACATCGCCGATACGGAAGGTGCGTTCAGCTATGCGGATGGGGAACTGGCGGATCTGCTCGACGCTGTCGAAGCGCCCGCTCACCCGCAGTTGCAGGCGCTCGCTGGGCGTTTCGAAGAAACCGGCGGTGCTGACCGCATTCTGCTCCTGCAGGGCCTGCTGCACGGCCTCCAGCGGCACGCCAAGGGTGGCCAGCTTGACGTTGGATAGCTCGATCCAGATTTTCTCGTCCTGCAGCCCGATCAGCTCGACCTTGCCCACGTCCTTGACCCGCTGCAACTGGATCTGGATACGGTCGGCATAGTCCTTGAGCACCGCGTAGTCGAAGCCCTCACCGGTCAGTGCATAGATATTGCCGAAGGTGGTGCCGAACTCGTCATTGAAGAACGGGCCCTGGATCTCCGGCGGCAAGGTGTGGCGGATGTCCGCGACCTTCTTGCGGATCTGGTACCACAGCTCGGGGATGTCCTTGGAATGCAGCGAGTCGCGGGCCATGAAGGTGACCTGCGATTCGCCCGGGCGGGAGAACGAGACGATCCGCTCGTACTCGCCGGTTTCCATCAGCTTTTTTTCGATGCGCTCGGTGACCTGACGCGACACTTCCTCAGCGGTGGCACCGGGCCACAGGGTACGAATGACCATGGCCTTGAAGGTGAACGGCGGGTCCTCACTCTGGCCGAGCTTGGTGTAGGACATGGCGCCAATGGCCGCCAGCAGGATCATCAGGAACAGGACGATCTGGCGGTTGCGCAGCGCCCAGGCAGAAAGGTTGAAACCCATCGGGACTTACTCCTTGGCCGTCAGGTTCACTACGCGGTTGGTACGGTCCACGGGGCGTATCTCCTGGCCCTCGCGCAATACATGGCCACCCGCGGCGACAACCCAGTCGCCGGGGGCGAGGCCTTCGAGCACGGGTACGCTGTCGGCGCCGTAGGGCCCCAGGCGCACCACTGCCCGCTCCAAGCGGCTGTCCTTGTTGACCCGCCAGACGTAGGCCTGGCCGTTTTCCGCTGTGACTGCCGACAGGGGCACCGCCAACGGGATCAGCCCTTCGTGGGCGATGAACACCCGGGCGCTCTGGCCCAGCTCCGCCGGGGTGTCGGCCGAGGTAAAGGCGATGCGGGCAGCGAAAGTGCGCGAACGTGGGTCGGCAGCCGGTGACAGCTCGCGGATACGCCCCTGGAAGCGCTCCTGCGGGTGCGACCATAGCTCCACGCTCACCGGCTGGCCCACGGCAAAGCGGGCGAACTGCTGCTCCGGCAGGCCGATGGCGACTTCCCGCTCGCCATCTGCGGCCAGGGTGAACACGGTCTGCCCTGCGCCGACCACCTGGCCCACTTCCACCTGGCGCTTGGCGATCACCCCGGCCTGCGGGGCGCGCAGCACAGCATATTCAGCCTGGTTGCCAGCCACGTCGAACTCGGCCTTGGCCTGTTTCAGCCGGGCCAGGCCGGCACGGTAGAGATTTTCGGCGTTATCGAACTGGGAATGGCTGACCATTTGCCGGTCCAGCAGCTTCTGGTAGCGATCGCGCTCGGCGCGCACCAGCGACAGGTTGGCCTCGGCGGCTGCCAGCTGGGCACGGTTGGCCTCCAGTTGCAGGCGCACATCCTGCGGGTCCAGTTCGGCCAGCGGCTGGTCGGCCTTTACCCGCTGCCCCTCCTCGACCAGGCGCTTGCTGACCTTGCCGCCTATGCGGAAAGCCAGTTCCGGCTCGAAGCGTGCACGCACTTCACCGGGGTAACTGTCGGCAGCGGCTTCGGCCGGCTGCGGCTGCACCACCAGCGCCGGGCGCGGCGCAGCCGGTGGGGCGGCTTCCTGGCCGCACGCCGCCAGCAACAGCGCGGCAGCGGCAGACAGAGCAATGAACAAGGCATGGCGCAACATGATGAATCCTTTCGCGGAGGGCACATTCAATATTTGTACTGGAGAGTATATTAAGTCAGGCAACGGATGCCGGGAAGAGGTTGCAGCCGAATACGGCAGGCGTGCGTTGAACGGCATGTGACCGTGCGCCTTCGGGCTCCCGGCGCCAGGGCCATATAGTCCGATACTCCCAGTCCGCCTAGGAGTATCAGCCGATGCGCAGCTCATGGCGCTTCGCCATAGTGGAGGTCTATTACAGAGGCCTGTGGTCAGGCCTCGACAACCGGCAGTGCTTGGGAGAGAGCCATGACTATCCGCAAGAAGAATGCCTCGCCAACAGACAAACACGGCAGCTCCACCGGAGATGACCTACCCCCGATCTCCTCACCAACCGTTACCACCGACCAGAGCGACTACAGCCCTGGCAGCACCGCCATCGTCACGGCCAGCGGCTTCGCGGCTGGCAGCACGGTCGCATTCGAGGTGGACCATGTCACTGACGCCGGTGCGGACAAGCTGTGGGGCACCCCCGACGATGTCCTCGCTACCAGCTCCGGTGAGGGTCACACCCCTTGGTACGTGACCGACGGCGGCGCTGGCGATCTCGACGGCGAAGTCAACGGCAGCATCACCACCTCGTGGTACGTCAACCCCGACGACTCGGCCGGCGCCACCTTCCTGCTCAGCGCGACAGCTGCGGGCGCCGACCAGGTCTTCGGCAGCGCCGATGATGTGAGGGCCACGGCCTCGTTCACAGACAGCGCGCCGATCATCACCGCGACCGGTGTGAGCGTGACGCTGGACGAAACGGCCTCATTGCAGAACGGCACAGCTACACCAACCCCGACTTCGGATGCCGACGACAACGACATCCTGGTGGCGTCCCTGCCCTCCGCATTCTCGACCCGCTTGACCACACTGGGGGCCGGTACCCCTGCTGGTGCCGCCTTGAGCGGCTATACCGGCGCCGTCGGCAATACCGGGAGCAATGCGTTCAGCATCACCCCGGTACCGGGAGGCAGCATCACCGACATCAGCTTCACCGACAGCCTTGGCGCGCCCCTCAATGGCTTGGACAGCGGGCTGGATACCCTTGATGGCGTCGACATCCTGCTCTACACCGATACCAACAACAACATCGTGCTGGGCCGGGCTGGCGGGCCAACAGGCGCGATCATCTTCGCGGGCTATATCGAAGAAACCGGATCGCCCGTCAGCGGCGGCAAGATCTGGACGGTGGAATACCAACCGCTGAAGCATCCGGACACAAGCAACCCCGACGACGCGCTCAATCTGCTGAACAAGGTGTTCATCGGCACCAGTCAGGACCTGGTATTCAGCCTGGCCAACGCCCCCTCCGGCCAGAACCTGTTCCTGATGTTCACCACCGCGAACCCGACCGTCGTCAATGACGGTGGCATCCTGCGCATCACCGACCCGACGATCATCGCCACCGGGAAGGACCCGGCCGACCAGTCGAGCGGTGCCAACATCACCACGGGCGATACGATCAATACCAGCCAGGCGGGCGGCCCGACCACCTTCGGCACCAACAACCAGATGATCGTGGAACAGGAAGGTATCCGTTTTACCTTCGTCACCGGCGCCCGGCAGAATGTGACCATTCCCAACCTTGACCAGAACGAAGCGGATCTCGAAGCTAACGTCGACTTCACCGTCGTCTTCAATGCGAAGTCGGCCACGTTCGATGTGGTGCAGTTGCAAAGCGGCAAGAGCGCCGTGGTCAGGATCAGCGCCTTCAGCACCGCCGCTGAACCTGGCGTGAATTTCGTCAATGGCTACGCCAACGATGCGTCGGTGGAAATCACCAACGTTCGCGTCATCAATATCGCCACCGGGCAAGTGGTCGAGAACTCGGATGGATCGGTGAATGACCCGAGCATCGTCATCAGCTTTGCTTCCGGCGTCGCCACCCTCACCGGCATCAAAGCCGGCCAAAAGATCGAGTACACCACCACACAGGATCACAACCGCGTACTCGTCGAGAACGGGGCCGCCGTCGACGCCAAAGGCAATGAACATGCCGACTTCGATATCGGCGGTTTCATGCTACGCCAGGTCTCTACCGCAACCGCCGAAATCGGCTCCAAAATGAGCTTCGAAGACGATGGGCCCAGTATCAGCGCCACGGGCACGGAACCGGTCCTGACCGTCGATGAAACGGACCTGACGACCAATGCCACGCAAAGCTTCGCCGCCAACTTCACCTCGGCCTTCGGCGCCGATGGTGCCGGTACGCTCACCTACGCCCTCGGCGTGGTGGCCGGCGCCTCCGGCTTGATCGACACGGCCACCGGCGAGGCCGTCAACCTGTCGCTCAACGGCACCGTGGTGGAAGGCCGCACGGCCACCGGCAACCTACTGGTGTTCACCGTCAGCGTCGCCAGCAACGGTTCCGTCACCCTCGACCAGCTCCGCGCCATCGTCCATCCCGACACTAGCAACCCCGATGACTCGAAGACCCTGACCTCCGACAACCTGGTGAAATTGACCGCGACCAAGACCGACAAGGACGGCGACAGCGCCCAGGCCACACTCAACATCGGCCAGAACCTGGTGTTCAAGGATGACGGCCCGAGCATCAGCACCACCGGCACGGAACCGGTCCTGACCGTCGATGAAACGGACCTGACGACCAACGCCACGCAAAGCTTCGCCGCCAACTTCACCTCGGCCTTCGGCGCCGACGGCGCCGGTACGCTCACCTACGCCCTTGGTGTGGTGGCAGGCGCCTCCGGCCTGATCGACACGGCCACCGGCGAGGCCGTCAACCTGTCACTCAACGGCACCGTGGTGGAGGGCCGCACGGCCACCGGCAACCTACTGGTGTTCACCGTCAGCGTCGCCAGCAACGGTTCCGTCACCCTCGACCAGCTCCGTGCCATCGTGCACCCCAATACCAGCGACCCCGATGACTCGAAGACCCTGACCTCCGACAACCTGGTGACATTGACCGCGACCAAGACCGACAAGGACGGCGACAGCGCCCAGGCTACCCTCAACATCGGGCAGAACCTGGTGTTCAAGGATGACGGCCCAAGCATCAGCACCACCGGCACGGAACCGGTCCTGACCGTCGATGAAACGGACCTGACGACCAACGCCACGCAAAGCTTCGCCGCCAACTTCACCTCGGCCTTCGGTGCCGACGGTGCCGGTACGCTCACCTACGCACTCGGCGTGGTGGCCGGCGCCTCCGGCCTGATCGACACGGCCACCGGCGAGGCAGTCAACCTGTCGCTCAACGGCACCGTGGTGGAAGGCCGCACGGCCACCGGCAACCTACTGGTGTTCACCGTCAGCGTCGCCAGCAACGGTTCCGTCACCCTCGACCAGCTCCGCGCCATCGTCCATCCCGACACTAGCAACCCCGATGACTCGAAAACCCTGACCTCCGACAACCTGGTGACCTTGACCGCGACCAAGACCGACAAGGACGGCGACAGCGCCCAGGCCACACTCAACATCGGCCAGAATCTGGTGTTCCACGATGATGGACCAACACTTGCCTTCGGCAACCTGATCGGAACCGGAAGTATCCTGCCGCAATATGGGTTCTGGGACAGTACGATCGGCGCCGACGGCCTGGGGGCTACCGGTCTGGACATTTCGCTGGTGGGCGGCCAATTCACGTTGGTCAGGCCAGACAACACCACCACGACCGGCACCGGCACACTCACCGAGACGTCGCCTTCACCCGACGCCAATGGTGCGTTCCACTTCACTGGCACCTTGACCGGGGACTTCGACAATAACGCCACAACGGCCAACACCACGATCGACTACACGCTGACGGCCTTTGCCAATGGCAGCTATACACTGGATCTGGTGCAAGGCTTCAGTTCGGTCACCACGCTCAGCAGTGCCGACGGCTCGCTCGATGCCGGCGGCCCGGACCCTGTGCGCACCTTGCTGATCCCTAAAACGAATGACCCGACCATTCCATCGGCATCCGAGGAGATCGTGTTCTTCTCCGCCAAAGCACTCGCCTCGACGGCAGACATCTTCACCGGCATAGGCCTCGGGGCCCCCGACCCGACCGAAGCCTCGCTGCAGACCAATCCCCTGCCGTCGTACATCGACCCTGCGGCCATGAACGTCAGCACGTCCGGTATCGGCGTCGCCAACAACCTGTTCCAGGGCGACAACCTGGCAGCGATCAGCGCCGCCGATGAGAGCTTCGTGATCAACCCGGAGACGCTGCTGACGGGCATGAAGGTCTTCATCGACAACTCCGTAGGGGGCTACAACACCGCGACCGAGGACCTGTACTACCGGATCTACTACGCGGATGGGACGACATCGAACCTGACCGAGGTGAATACCCTGACACCAGAGGCTGGCGGTCAGGTGTCGTTCCTGATCCAGAAGGAAGGTTCGTCACTGATTGACGCAGTGCAACTGACGATGGCGCGAGGCGACATCAAGATCCCGGTGATCGAGTTCATCAAGGAAACCGAGAACCTGGCCAGCGACGTCAAATTGCAGTTCAGTGCGACGCTGACGGACAAAGATGGCGACTCCGCGAGTAGCACGTTCGACGCCAATCTCTTCGCCAACGAACCCGAAAACGCACCGTTCGACTTCACCCTGGTTGGCACGACTGGCCAGCGCGATGCCTTCAACGTCGACCTGTCGACCGATCAGCTCCTCTACCAGGTCAGCGGGTTCGATGCTGGCGCGGGGCAACGAGACACACTGGTGCTCAATGGCGATCCAAATGCCGTCGTCCAGTCGATCGACAACAATGGCGCAGACAGCATCGTGACCATTGCCGAATCCGGCGGGCAGACGACGACCATCACCCTGGTCGGGGTCGATATCTTCAACAGCGACATCTTCAACGGCAGCGCCTGAAACACTGCGTACGTGAAACCTGCGAGGGTGGCCTGGAAACCACCCTCGCAGCGCAATGCCAGTCAGTCAAGCGAAGTGGAGCCGCTTTGCGGCCCATCGCCGGCAGGCCGGCTCATTTAACAAAACATGACTCATTGGTTCGGCGAGGTTCTGTAGGAGCAGCCTTGTGCTGCGAAGAGGCCGGTACTGACAAAGCCTGTCTATTGCTTGTACCGGCCTCTTCGCAGCACAAGGCTGCTCCTACAAAGGACGCTTCAAACGAGCGATAGTTGCTATCTGCGCGACAGCGCAGCCCAAAAGGACCTTCGCCCCCAAAGGCCCTGGCCAATGGGCATTCAGTCCATCTCTCCCGATTTGGACGCAGGCGGCTCTTCGCCACCGGTGAGTCCGTGCCGCACCGCATACATCAGCAAGTCGATGCGGTTGGTGAGGTTGAGCTTCTGATAGATGCTGCTGAGGTGATTGTGCACGGTGTGTTCGCTGATGCCCAAGCGCCCGGCGATGCACAGGTACTTGGCAGACGGATCGCCAACGATGGCGCGAACGAGCTCCCGCTCGCGCAACGTCAGCCGTGCATGTTTCGCCTGCGCCGGATTACACCTGAACGGTATATGCCTGGCCGAGGCATAACCGGAAAGCCCACTGACCCAGGCCCTGTCCAGCCCGATGTCGCAGTGGTGGACTTTGATGATGGCCTGGATAATCGACTCCGTTGAATCCTCGGCCAGCACGATGCCAAGCGCGCCCGCCTCAATGGTCTGTGCAACGGGGGCGGCCTCATACACCCCTTTGAGTACCAGCACTTTCATGTCGCCAGAGCGCGCGAGTTCGGTAACTACCTCGAGCGGGTCCAGCGCATCTGGAAAAAAGCTGAAGAAAATGACATCGGGCCGCAACTGGTCGGCAAGTTCCAGCGCATGGGTATAGGTGGTGGCCTGACCACTCACTTCCATACGGGGCTTTCTGGCATTTATCAGATCGTGAAGCCCCAGGAGCACCAGAGGCCGACAATCGATCAGCATCACACGTATCATCTTTATATGGTCCGGCATCATCTGCTTGCCTCCCATGAAAAACGTTCCATGCCCTCCCCTTGTAAGCCTTTTCCTACAGACCCTTCGGTGGAGTCTAGGCGAACCTTGCCTGCTGCCAGTCCCTCGCGCCGGCAGGCAGCACCTCAAGACCCATGTGGATGGGAGCCATGTTCACCCCGTCCCGCCGCTGAAAATCAATGGCTTGGGCTCATCGGGCGCCCCCATGAGGGCACTTCTGCATTCGACGAAAAGTCAACTAATCGACGAGTGGCGCGAAGTTACACACGTTAAAATTATCTCGTCAATTTACCGCCACACAGGTTTTCCCGGCAGGCTTTAGCCGGATGGCGCCTGAACCGTTAAGATGGTGTTTCTTCAACCAGATGCAGACCACAATGTCCAACGACGCACCCATCGGCCCGGGCCGGCCCAAGGACCTGGCCAAACGCGAGGCAATTCTCGAAGCAGCCAAAGCCCTTTTCCTCAGCCTCGGCTACGCCAACACCAGCATGGATGCGGTCGCTGCGGCGGCAGGTGTTTCAAAGCTCACCGTATACAGCCACTTCACCGACAAGCAGACGCTTTTCGGCTCGGCGGTAATGGCAACCTGCCAGATCCAGTTGCCCGACCTGCTGTTCGAGTATCCCGAGGGGGTGCCGGTGGAAGAGGTGCTGCTTACCATTGCCCGTGGCTTCCAGGCGCTGATCAGCAGCGATGAAGCGGTCAAACTGAGCCGCCTGATCATGGCCCAGGGCAGCCTCGACCCGAGCTTTGGCGAATACTTCTACGAAGCCGGGCCCAAGCGCGTGCTGGCGGGGATGGAAGCTTTGCTGCGCGGGGCGCACGAGCGCGGGCTGCTGCGCATCGACAACCCGCTGCGAGCTGCCGAACACTTCTTCTGCCTGGTCAAGGGCGCGCCGGATTATCGGTTGCTGCTGGGGTGTGCCGGGCCGCTGGAAGGTGACGAGGCGGAAGCGCATGTGCGCGAGGTGGTGGGGGTATTCTTGCGAGCTTACCAGGCCTGAGGCATCTGCTGGCAAACGCGGTCTTTTTGCAGGCGTAACTTTCTTGCACACCCTCGAAAGCTGTCGCGGTCCCTGTGGGAGCGGCTTTAGCCGCGAACACCGGCAAAGCCGGTGCCATCCACCACGTCAGCTTCTTCGCGGGTAAAACGCTCCCACAGGCCCAGCGCGGCCTTCAAAGGCGGCATAGTGCCTGCAGGAACGCGTCCGTCAATCACCGTGCTGGAAACCAGCACACTTACCTGACAGTTTTGCCAGTATCCAATCAGGCATCTTCGTGACAGGCTCGCATGCACACCCTGCACATGAGCGTCACCACCATGCGATTGCAAGCACTCAAGCTCTTTTACAAGGGCAGCAAACTCTCGGTATTGCATACGAGCGGTGCTCACCACACAGTGGTCAGCGCCAACCACCAGAACCTGTGCGAAACGAATAGTAAAACTGCGCAAAAACGACTACTGGCCACCGATGCACAAGATTCAACAGTCGCAATCAATTCGCAAGGCCAGACCACCATTGCCTACAGCCCCTTTGGCAAAGACAGTTACTCACTTGGCAGCTCATTGTTATCCCGCTTCACGGGCCAGAGTTTGTTGGCTTCTGGAATAGGTTACTTACTAGGTAATGGCCACCGCCTTTTCAACCCTGGAATAATGCGTTTCCACAGCCCGGACAGTTTGTCGCCGTTTGATAGAGGTGGTATCAATGCCTATGCCTACTGCGCCAACGACCCCATAAACAGAGTAGACCCTAGTGGTAAATCTTTCAGATCCATTTTCAAATGGAAACGTGGTGGATATTCATACGAAAAGCTTGCGCCACGATTGGAGGAAAGAAACCCTACACTTTCTAAAAACGAATACAAGGCTTTAAAAAAATCAATCGCAAAACGCGAAAAGCAAGTGATAGATGAGCTGAACTGGGCTATTTCAAACGGCGAGCAGAGCACAGTAAACAATACCATCGCCAAAAATGATATTCTCCAAGGACAACGCAGAAAACTGGACAATCTAGTGCTCGACGAGCACAACCGATATAATCCAGACATTATCAAAGAACTTATTGACAACGCCCCGAAAAATACAACCGGCAAACTTGCTGAAGAGCTACTAGCCCCTCCGACACCACAATCGCTTATCAATATGATACCGGAGGGTCTGCTAATGGAGGATATGCAGGTACGCTTGCGCCGCCTGCGTAATGGCTAAGCCTTTAACGCTTTCTTCGGATAAATATCATACCGGCTCGACTTGCCCTCCAGGCTATGGCTCGGCTTCGGCCCGTCGATGATCGGCGCCTTGCGCGGCCGCTTCACCACCACCCGGTGGCTGGCCAGCGCCAAGGCGGCTTCGAGCAGGGCCGGGGCATCCAGGTCATCACCGACCAACGGGCGGAACACACGCATTTCCTTCTTCACCAGCGCACTCTTGTCCCGGTGCGGGAACATCGGGTCGAGGTAGATCACTTGGGGCGCCTCGCCTTCCCAGGCGCGCATGCGCTCGATGGCGTTGCCGGTCAGCAGGCGCATGCGCCCCACGATCGGCCCCACCTCTTCATCCGCACGGGCCCGCGCCAGGCCGTCCTCCAGCAGCGCGGCAATCAGCGGCTGGCGTTCGATCAGGGTCATCTGGCAGCCCAGGCTGGCCAGCACGAACGCGTCCTTGCCCAGCCCGGCAGTGGCATCCAGCACCTGCGGACGCACGCCCTGGGCAATGCCCACCGCCTTGGCGATCATCTGCCCGTTGCCACCACCGAACAGGCGCCGGTGCGCGGCCTGGCCTTCGACAAAGTCCACCCGCACCGGCCCCGGTGCCTGCGGGCCCAATTGCTGGATCTGCAAGCCATCGACGCCCACCTGTACGGCAAACCCGGCAGCATCGTCCTGCAGCGGCAACTCCAGGCGCTGTGCCCACGCAGCGGCTTGCGCCTCGAATTCAGCCGACAGCGCCTCGACCCGGATACCTGTGCCCTGCTCTTCCATCATTCACACCTAGAAATTAAACCCAGCCCTTAATGTATCGGCTACTTCGGCCGATACAGGCAATATCCCGCTATTCTGCCAGAGCACAACGCGCGCGACTGCCATGTCAGATACTCTTCCCATCGGCTTGACCTACCTGTCGCCTGTCGGCAACTACAGTCAGCACAACACTCAGGCACTCGGGGGCGTCAGCCACCTGTGGCAGGATTTCTTTGCCCGGGCCATGGCCGAGCAGCAGGAAGAGCCCGTAGACAGCGTCAGCCAGTCGTTCGTGCAATACGACCAGAGCAGTGGCGAGCCGATCGGCGGCGCCCGGGCGCTAGCCCTGATCGACGCCCAGCGTGCCTGCCCGGTGCATGACACCATCGTGGCACCGCCCGAGCCACTGTTCCTGCCCAAGGCAGAACTCGAAGCCAACCTGCTGCCGCCCGCCCCCGAGCCGTTCAGCGCAGTCGAGCTGATCGAGCAGCAGCGCCAGCTCGATATCAGCAACAGCTGGCTACGCCCGGTGGTGATGAGCCAAGGTCACCCGATTGCCGAGCCCGGCCCCGGCCCTGCTCCGCGCTCGCTGTTCCTGCCGATCGCCGAGTTCGAGACCAACCTGCTGGACCCGGCGCCCGAACCGTTCGATGACGCCACCCTGGCCAAGCAACAGAACGACCTGGAGTTCGACATCCACTGGGCACGCCCGGTGGTGCTTAACAACGTGCGCGCCCACGCCTGAACGCGCCCACGCTCAGCGACAGATCTGCCAGCGGCCCATGTCCACATGAAAGTGGTTGTAGTGTGCAGCGTTGTAGTCCGGCCCAAGTACCGTGCTGAAGCTGTCACAGGCCGCCCGCTGCACCTGACGAAGGAATTCCGCTTTCTGCCCGCCCGCCTGCCAGTCCCGCGCAAGGACGATGCGCTGGCCGTCCCGCAGGCGAAAGCCACTGATGTCCAGGGCATCGGCCGTGGCGTGCTGGCTCAGCCGGCCCTGCTTGCGGTGGTAGACATTGCGGCAGGCAAAACTGCCCAGGTGGTCGACCTGAGCCACCGGCTGCCCCAACACCCGTTGCGCCACAGGCTGCAGCCCATGGTTTTCGAACAGTGCATATGCCACTGCCAACGGACAACTGGCCAGGAAGCTGCCGCCGAGCCGCGCCTGACCACCGTCGATACGCCATACATTCCGCAATGGGCAGTTGGCAGTAGCCGAACTGTCGGCCTGTGCCCGGTAGCGCAGCTGGCTGGTTTGAAGTGCCAAGCGACACAGCGTCGGGTCATCACGAAAGCGGGACAGCTTGTAGGGGGTCAGCAGGTTGGGGGGCTGACGTACGTCCAGCGGCGCCCACGGGTTCCACGCGGCGGGCAGCCGCCAACCCAGGTGCCAAGCCAGCCCCGCAAGCAACGACAGGCCGGCCAGCAACGCCAGCACGGCCCTCATCAACGGCGGAACAGGTCGTTGAGTTGGGCGAATGGCAGCGCCTGCTCACCGTAGCCGAAGGTGCCCTCATCGCGAATCTCCAGCGCGGCCCGGTGGAAGGCCCCCAACGCGGCACGGGCAAGCGACGAGCCGACGCTGATGCGGCGTACACCCAGGTCCTGCAACTGGTTGACGCTCAGCGGCACGCCCGCCATGCCCATCAGCACATTCAACGGCCGCGGCGCGAGGGCCTGCACCACCGCGCGGATTTCCTCGACAGTGCGCAGCCCTGGCGCGTACAGCACATCAGCACCGGCCTCGGCATAGGCCTGCAGGCGCAGGATGGTGTCGTCCAGGTCCATGCGCCCGTGCAGCAGGTTCTCTGCCCGGGCGCACAGGGTGAACGGGAACGACAGGCTACGCGCTGCCTGCACAGCTGCACGAATGCGCTCCACGGCCAGCCCGAAGTCGTAGATGGGCGCTTCACTGCGGCCACTGGCATCTTCGATGGAACCGCCTACCAGGCCAGCCTCGGCAGCGCGCAGGATGGTCTGGGCACAATCTTCGGGCAGGTCACCAAAGCCGTTCTCCAGGTCAGCGGCCACCGGCAGCGGGGTGGCATCGACGATCTCCCCGGCATTATCAAGGGTATCGTCCAGGCTCAAGGCGCCTTCGGCGTCCGGACGGCCCAGGCTGAAAGCCAAGCCTGCACTGGTGGTGGCCAGCGCCTCGAAGCCCAGGCTGGCCAGCAACTTGGCCGAGCCGGCATCCCACGGGTTGGGGATGACGAAGGCGCTGTCGCGCTCGTGCAGGGCCTTGAAGGCTTCGGCTCGCAGGGTTTGCACATCCATGGTTCAACCTCCGGCAGTCAGGGAAAGGTCAGAGTAGCCCCAGTTGTTCGACCTCGGGGGTGCGCGACAATTCCGGCAACGCGGCAAGGCCCGGCAGGCGCTGCATCAGGCGTTGATGAAAGCGCTGGGCCAGCGCCGCGGCCAGGCGGTTGTCCGAGGTGTGCAGGAAGATGTATGGGTTGCGGCCTTCCTCGATCCAGGCGGCGACCTTGTCCACCCAGGGGGTAAGGAAGGCCTCGTTGGCCTCCAGCTGCGGGTGGCCGATGAAGCGCACCTGCGGGTGCTGGCTGAAGGCTGCCGGGCGAGGCGGTACCTTGGGCTTCTTAGCCTGCGCATGCAGCACGGCAGGGTCACGAGAGGTGCAACTGAACAAGGCGCGCGGGTCCAGGCAGATACGCTCCACACCGCGCTCATGCAGCAGGCGGTTGAGCAACCGCTCTTCTTCACCCTTGGCGAAGAAAGCCTGGTTACGCACCTCCACGGCCACCGGCACTCCGACTTCGTCAAGGAAGTGGCAAAGCTCGCCCAGCCGTGCTGGGCTGAACTGGGCCGGCAACTGCAGCCAGTACGGCGCTACGCGCTGTCCCAGCGGGGCCATCAGGCGGGTGAAGTCAAGGGCCGGTTCCAGCTGATCGCGCAGGTCGCCTTCATGGCTGATGTCCCGGGGGAACTTGGCAGTGAAGCGAAAGTGTTCGGGCATGATCTGCGCCCAGCGCGCAATGGTGCCGGGTGCGGGACGTGCGTAGAAAGTGGTATTGCCCTCGACGGCGTTGAACACCTGGCTGTAGTAGCCGAGCATTTCACCGCTGTTGGCGTCGGCGGGATACAGGTAGTCGCGCCAGGCGTTTTCGCTCCATGACGGGCAACCGAGAAAATAAGGCAGTGGTGATGGACTCATCCACTAAATGTACAGGTCGAGCCCCAGTACTTCCATGTCCCAGTCGGTAAAACCGGCAGTGCTCAGGTAGCTGGCCAATGCGGTAGCGGTGCGGCGGTCACGGGCGCGGGGGAAAATCATGTCCTGCTGGCGGGCTGGCAGGCCACCGCTGCGACGGCGAGCGGTGGTTTCCTGAGGGGCGGTCTCGACCTCCTCGATCACCTCGGCATCATCGATAGCCTCGTCACGCACAGCTGCCTTGCGCGGCGTGCGCTTGATCGGATAGGACTGCGATGAGAAACCGTCGATACGCATGGCATGAGCACTCAGAACCAATGATGGCAATTTAGCAGCATCAGGGTTCCATCGCTAATGCTCGAGTGATAACTGGACCACAGATCGCGCAAAAGGTTTTAGTGTCATCGGCGATAACCGACGAACAACACTCAGCGCTTCTTGGGTGTCGCTACATTATCGCGCAGGTAGACCGGTTGCGCCTGTTCGGCAACGATCGCCTCGCCACGCGCCCAGGCAAAGCTGGCCAGGCTGAGGATGTCCAGGGCGTTGGGCAAGGCACTGGCATTGCTGGCGGCCACCTGCACCGCCAGGCGCTCGGCATAACCCCAACCGGTACCGGCGCCGAACCACTCGCCAGCGCTGCCCACCGGCAGCGCCACCTGCTCGGGCGGCAGCACTGCCTCCTGGCCGACCAGGCGCATTTCACCTTCGGTGGCCTGATAGCAGCCCCAATACACTTCATCCATGCGCGCATCAATGGCGGCCGCCACTTGCTGTACACCGTGTTCACGCAACGCGCCCTGGGCCAGCGCGGCCAGGTTGGACACCGGCAAAACCGGGCGTTCCAGTGCGAAGGCCAGGCCCTGGACCACCCCGATGGCAATGCGCACGCCGGTGAAAGCGCCCGGCCCACGGCCAAAGGCGATGGCATCCAGCGCATTCAGCGCCACGCCGGACTCGGCCAGCAGCTGCTTGATCATCGGCAGCAGCTTCTGGGCATGCATGCGCGGGATCACCTCGTAATGGCTGGTTACCTTGCCGTCATGCAAAAGTGCGACGGAACAGGCTTCGGTGGCGGTATCCAGGGCCAGGAGGGTGGTCATCGAACGGGTATCCAGGTACTAGGGGGAAAAGAGCGGCAGTATAGAGCAGCGGCGGCGTTGTGTCCCGAAGGGGCAGCTGTACGGCCATTGCCCGCTCGGCTGGCGCGGTCCCTGTAGGAGCGGCCTTGTGTCGCGATGGGCCGCAAAGCGGCCCCTGCAATTTTCGCGGCGAAGCTGAGTTTTTGGGGCCGCTGCGCGCCCCATCGCGACACAAGGCCGCTCCTACAGGGATCGCATTTGGCAACAGGGCCACAAACGACAACGGCCCGCAAGCGGGCCGTTGTCGAGGTGCGTCGGGTGCTGGATCAGCTCAGGGCTGCCAGGACCTTGGCGGTGATGGCTTCGACCGAGCCGACGCCTTCGATGTGGCTGTACTTCGGCTTGCCGGCATTGGCGGCCGACAGCTTCTGGTAGAAGTCCACCAGCGGCTTGGTCTGGCTGTGGTAAACCGACAGGCGATGGCGAACGGTCTCTTCCTTGTCGTCATCACGCTGGATCAGGTCTTCACCAGTCTCGTCGTCCTTGCCTTCCACTTTCGGCGGGTTGTACTGAATGTGGTAGGTGCGGCCCGAAGCCAGGTGCACGCGGCGGCCAGCCATGCGGCCGACGATTTCCTCGTCGTCCACGGCGATTTCGACCACGGCGTCGATGTCGACACCGGCAGCGACCATGGCTTCGGCTTGCGGGATGGTGCGTGGGAAGCCGTCGAACAGGCAGCCCTTGGCGCAATCAGGCTGGGCGATGCGCTCCTTGACCAGGCTGATGATCAACTCGTCGGAGACCAGCTGGCCGGCATCCATGACTTTCTTCAGTTCCAGGCCCAGCGGGGTACCAGCCTTGACGGCGGCACGCAGCATGTCACCGGTGGAAATCTGGGGGATACCGAACTTTTCGGTGATGAACTTTGCCTGAGTACCTTTACCGGCCCCGGGAGCTCCCAGCAGAATTACGCGCATCTCGTGCTCCTCAAATTTTGTTATGAAATTCAATGGATTCGGCGACCAGGGCCAAGTCCGGAAAATCGGGTATGACCATAAATCGGTCAGAAGGCTGCTCAAGATACACAGCGCCCGGCAGCCAGACAAGCGTCCCAAAGTTGCAGGATTGCGCCACCTACGGCTGGCCTGGCAGGCGGTTGCGCCCGGCGCAACCACCCTCTTCGCCCACTTGCATCCCCCGCACTGCACCTGCCCGGTGCTCCCCGGGCCTGCCCTCAGCCGGTGTTGCGCAGGCCGGCCGCAATACCCGCCACAGTGACCAGCAAGGCCTGCTCCAACGGGCTGTCCAGAGCGGCTTCGCGGCTGCGCGAGCGGGCCAGCAACTCGGCCTGCAGGCGGTGCAACGGGTCCAGGTAGGTATTGCGCAGGCTGATGAATTCCAGCGTCTCGGGGCTGTGCGCCAGTAGCACCGGCTGCCCGGTAAGGCCCAGTACCACCTGGCAGGACTGCGACAATAGGTCGCGCAGGTGCGCACCCAAAGGCAGCAGGTGCGGTTGCACTAGACGTTCGTCGTAGGCCTCGGCGATCTGCGCATCGGCCTTGGCCAACACCATCTCGAGCATGTCGATGCGGGTGCGGAAGAACGGCCATTGCTCGCGCATCTGTGCCAGCAGTTCACCCTGGCCACGCGCCAGTGCATTGTTCAATGCCGTTTCCCAACCAAGCCAGGCTGGCAGCATCAGGCGGGTCTGGGTCCAGCCGAAGATCCACGGGATGGCCCGCAGGCTTTCGATGCCACCGGCGCGGCGCTTGGCCGGGCGGCTGCCCAGCGGCAGGCGCCCCAGTTCCTGCTCCGGGGTGGACTGGCGGAAGTACTCGACAAAATCGGGGTTCTCCCGCACCACGCCGCGGTAGGCCTTGACGCCATCGGCGGCCAGTTGGTCCATCACCTCGCGCCAGGCCGGCTGTGGTGGTGGCGGTGGCAACAAGGTGGCTTCGAGCACGGCGGCCAGGTACAGGTTCAGGTTCTGCTCGGCGATGCCCGGCAAGCCGAACTTGAAGCGAATCATCTCGCCCTGCTCGGTGGTGCGGAAGCGCCCCGCCACCGAACCGGGTGGCTGCGACAGGATCGCCGCGTGGGCCGGGCCACCGCCGCGGCCTACCGTGCCGCCACGGCCGTGGAACAGCAGCAACTCGACCTGGTGCTCGGCGCAGATACGCACCAGGTTTTCCTGGGCCCGGTACTGCGCCCAGGCCGCAGCCGTGGTACCAGCGTCCTTGGCCGAGTCGGAATAGCCGATCATCACTTCCTGCGGGCCGCGCAGGTTGGCGCGGTAGCCTGGCAGGCCGAGCAGGCGCTGCATCACCGGGCCGGCATTGTCGAGGTCGGCCAGGGTCTCGAACAGCGGCACCACGCGCATGGGCCGAGTCAGGCCGGCCTCCTTGAGCAGCAACTGCACCGCCAGCACATCCGAGGCAGCACCGGCCATCGAGATGACGTAAGAGCCCAGCGAGGCGGCCGGCGCAGCGGCAATTTCCCGGCAGGTGGCCAGTACCTCGGCGGTATCGGCCTGCGGCTTGAAGTGCGCGGGCAGCAGTGGCCGGCGGTTTTTCAGCTCGGCCTGGAGGAACTCGATGCGCTGCTCTTCATCCCAGTCGGCATAACGCCCCAGGCCCAGGTAGTCGGTAATCTCGCTCAACGCATCACGGTGGCGAGCGGCGTCCTGGCGCACGTCCAGGCGGCCCAGGAACAGGCCAAAGGTCACGGCGCGGCGCAGGCAGTCGAGCAACGGGCCTTCGGCGATCACACCCATGCCGCAGGCGTGCAGGGACTGGTAGCACAGCTCCAGCGGCGCGATCAGGTCGCGGTTGTCCACCAGCACCTCGGCGCTGGCCGGCTGGCTGCTGGTCAATGCCGAATGCGCCCACGCGCGCGTTGCTCGCAGGCGATCGCGCAGTTGCTTGAGCAGGGAGCGGTAGGGTTCGGCACTGTCGCCGACCTGCTCGCGCAGCGCATCGTCGGCCTGCTGCATGGACAACTCGGAAGCCAGCGCATCGATGTCGCGCAGGAACAGGTCGGCAGCCATCCAGCGCGCCAGCAGGAGGACTTCGCGGGTGACCGCTGCGGTCACGTTGGGGTTGCCATCACGGTCACCGCCCATCCACGAGGCGAAGCGGATCGGCGCCGCCTCCAGCGGCAGGCGCAGGCCGGTAGCCTCCAGCAGGGCCTTGTCGACCTTGCGCAAGTGGCTGGGGATGGCGTGCCACAGCGAATGCTCGATCACCGCGAAGCCCCACTTGGCTTCATCTACCGGCGTCGGTCGGGTGCGGCGGATTTCTTCGGTGTGCCAGGCCTCGGCGATCAGCCGGCGCAGGCGCTCGCGCACCTGCTGGCGTTCCCCCGGGGTCAGGTCGCGGTGGTCCTGGGCAGCCAGTTGGCCGGCGATGGCGTCGTACTTCTGGATCAGGGTGCGGCGAGCCACTTCGGTGGGGTGCGCAGTGAGCACCAGTTGGATGTCGAGCTTGGCCAATTGCCGGGCCAGGGCATCATTGCTGTGCCCGGCCTGCTTCAGGCGCGCCAGCAGCTCGGGCAGCACCCGGGCCTCGAACGGCTCGGGCTGGTCGGCGTCGCGGCGGCGGATCAACTGGTACTGCTCGGCCATGTTGGCCAGGTTGAGGAACTGGTTGAAGGCCCTGGCCACGGGCAGCAAGTCTTCATCGGCCAGGTCCGCCAGGGTCGAGCTCAGTTGCTCGCCGGCGCTACGGCGGTCGGCCTTGGCACTGTGACGGATGTCCTCGATCTTCTGCAGGAACGCCTCGCCATGCTGCAGGCGAATGGTATCGCCAAGCAGTTCACCCAACACATGGACATCTTCACGCAAACGCACATCGATATCGGTCATTGGCCCTCTCTCCGGCGCGGCTCTGGCGCATTGCATCCCTTTTTCAGCCTTTACGCGATCCCCTGTGGGAGCGCGGTATTCGCTCCAAGAGTGCCCACAGCCAGGCGCCGATGGCAAGCCGTGATCGGCCAAAGCAAACTAAAGTGAAAGCACGACAATCCCATGCATTGCAGCCCTTTCAGGCGTCAACAGAGGTCAGCATGAAAATCCGTGAACTCGCCCAGCACTGGGAACAGAATGCCGCCGGCACCCTCAGCCCCACGGGCCATGTCCTGCATCTGGACCTTGAGTCCGAAGCGCGACTGGCCGCGCTGATCGACATGTACCCCAAGCGCACCGCCGAGGAACTGCTCGGTGAGCTGGTCGCGGCAGCCCTCGAGGAACTGGAAGCCAGCTTCCCCTATGTGCAAGGCCGCCAGGTCATTGCCACCGACGAGGAAGGCGACCCGCTGTACGAGGACATCGGCCCTACTCCGCGCTTTCTGTCACTATCGCGACAGCATCTGCACGCCCTGAGCAACCCAGGGGCCGATAGCGAATAGCTAAGGTGTAGGTCATGAGTTTTGCGGCGCCCGGGAGATCGAGCGCCGCCCGCGCGGCGCTTCGCAGCGCAAGGCTGCTCCTGCATCTGTTTCGGGCCAGTCACGCCTGTGCCAGTGCACGCGACCACCTTGTTCGTACAACGCGATATCGAGCCATGCGCCAAAGCGTTCGCGCACAAACCTCACAGGAATAATTGGCCCGAAATAGATGTAGGAGCAGCCTTGCGCTGCGAAGCGCCGCGCGGGCGGCGCTCGATCTCCCAGGCGCCACAAACCCCAAACATGATCAAATTTTTCTGAACTATCCGAAAAACGCGTCAGTCACAGCCAATAGCCATCACGCTAAAACCCTGCACACCTGCCGTTGTGCACCGTTGAGCTGAAGCGCGCGCACGTGTCAGGGAACGAGCGATGGACTGCTACGGACAACGTCGTAAACAGGAGTGATCCAATGGAACTGACCACCAAGAACACCCGCATCTACAAACCCTCATCCACTCATGTGCGCGGGTTCAAGCTGGCAGCGCTGGCCTTGGGCAGCAGCCTGGTCCTGGCCGGCTGTGCGGGCAACCCGCCCACCGAGCAGTATGCAGTCACCCAGTCCGCCGTGAACTCGGCCGTCAGCGCTGGCGGCACCGAGTTCGCCGCCGTTGAAATGAAAGCGGCACAGGACAAGTTCAAGCAGGCCGAGATCGCCATGCATGACAAGAAGTACGACGACGCCAGGCGCCTGGCCGAACAGGCCGAGTGGGACGCCCGCCTCGCCGAACGCAAGGCCCAGGCGGCCAAGGCCCAGAAGGCCGTGCAGGATGCCCGCCAGGGCGTTCAGGACGTACGTGAGGAAGGCCTGCGCAGCGCTCAGTGAGCCCTGCCCTGCCCACCTCGGTCTTCGCACACGATCAAAGGATGAACACTATGCGCAACTACGTCATGATTCCCGCCCTGCTGGCCCTGAGCGTCGGCCTTGCCGCCTGCTCGCACGACCCTAACGCCAACCTCGAATCGGCCCGCACCAACTTCTCCTCGCTGCAGAGCGACCCGCAATCGAGCAAGGTTGCGGCGCTGGAGACCAAGGACGCCCAGGACTGGCTGAACAAGGCCGACAAGGCCTACATGGACCGTGAAGACGAGAAGAAGGTCGACCAATTGGCCTACCTGACCAACCAGCGCGTCGAAGTGGCCAAGCAGACCATCGCCCTGCGCACTGCCGAAAGCGAACTGAAGAACGCTTCGGCCCAGCGCGCCCAGGCCAAGCTTGACGCACGCGACGCACAGATCGCCAAGCTGCAGGACAGCCTCAACGCCAAGCAGACCGACCGCGGCACGCTGGTCACCTTCGGAGACGTGCTGTTCGACTTCAACAAGGCCGAACTCAAGAGCAACGCCTACCCGAACGTCACCAAGCTGGCGCAATTCCTCCAGGAAAACCCGGAACGCAAGGTGATCGTCGAGGGTTACACCGACAGCGTCGGCTCGGCCAACTACAACCAGGGCCTGTCGGAGCGCCGCGCCAACAGTGTACGCATGGCACTGGTACGTGCTGGCGTCGACCCAGCGCGCATCGTCGCCCAGGGCTATGGCAAGGAGTACCCGGTAGCGGACAACTCGAGCAATTCGGGGCGTGCGCAGAACCGCCGGGTGGAGGTGACCATCTCCAACGACAACCAACCGGTGGCACCTCGCTCTGTGAGCCAGGTACAGCAGTAAGGCTGGCTAGCTGAACTGACAAGCCCCGCGATCGAAGCGGGGCTTTCTTTTGCCTGTTCCGACCCTTTCGCGGCTGAAGCCGCTCCCACAGGGACTGGCGCGGTCCCTGTAGGAGCGGCTTCAGCCGCGAAAGGGCCAGCACAGGCAGCAGAGATGATGGCTCACTGCACCTGCTGCGGGGTTTCCTCGCCCATGCAACGCACCGCGCGCTTGCGGTTGTCCACCAGCACCCCTGTCAGGCCTTTCTGCTGGGTATCGAACAGCACCAACACGCCGTCGACGCACTGGGCCATTTGTGGTGCCGGGTCCAGCGAGACCTTGTAGTCCTCGCCGGGGATGGTCTTGAGCATGGTGAAGTCCTGCAGCAACAGGGCATCTTCGGGCTTGGCGAAATGCAGGTAACCGTAGTACCACAAGGCCCCCACCGTCACGATGATGCTGCCGATACCGGTCAGGATCAGCGGGATGGCGTTGCGTTCTTCACTCATTGCTTGTTCTTCTCGTCAGGGTAATTGGGCACTTCGGCCAGCCGCCGCAGGCCGTTGAAATGGCTGGGGTCGTCAAGAAAACGCAGCATAACCTGGCGCCAGGTCGGGTCGGCGAAGGTCTGCACGTGGCCACCACGGGTCAGTTGCAGCACCCGCGGCGCTGGTGCGTGCTGGTACAGGCGGATGCCGTTGTCCATCGGCACCAGGGTATCGTCGATGCTGTGGAAGAACAGCTTGGGCGGGCTGCTCAGCTGCTCGATCGAGCGGATCGCGCTGTCACCGTCCGGCACCAGCCACGACAGCGGCACCTGCAGCGGCCAGGTCATCCACGAGGTGCTGAGGGCAAAGCGCCCGACCGCACGGTAACTGGCCGGCACACCGTCGAATACCAAAGCACTGAAACGCTGGCGCTGCTCCGGGTGGGCCGCCAGGTAGTGAATGGCCATGGCCCCGCCAAGGCTCTGCCCCAGCAGCACCAGCGGCTTGCCCTTGACTTCGGGCGCCTGCTCCAGCCAGGCCATGGCCGCGGCGATGTCCTGGTACACCTCGGGCAGGCTCGGCTCGCCCTGGGACAGGCCATAGCCGCGGTAATCGATCATCAACACCTGGTAGCCCTGCTCCGGCAGCCAGTAGCTGCCGCCCAGGTGCCCAGGCAGGTTGCCGCCATTGCCATGCAGGTGCAGCACCGTGCCCTTGACCTCGACCCCGGCCTTGGCCGGCAACCACCAGCCGTGCAGGCGGATGCCATCAGCAGTGATCAAGGTGACATCGCGGTACTCGAGCCTGGCCCGCTCGGGCGTGAACGGCTGGCCGCGCTCGGGATAGAACAGCAGGCTGCTGCAACCGCCCAGGCCCAGCAGGATCAAACCCAGGGCCAGCAGGCGGCAGCACTCAGAGAATGTTCGCGTAATCGGCTTCAATACGGTCCAGGCTCAGGTGGTTGAGGAAGTTGGAGAAGCACATCCAGGCCGACAGCGCATTGAGGTCGCGGAACTGCTCGGGCAGGTACTTGGGCGGCTCGACCAGGCCTTCCTCGACCAGCTGTCGCAGGGTACGCATGTCTTCCAGGGTGGTCTTGCCACAGAACAGCAACGGGATCTGTTCAAGCTTGCCCTTCTTCACGGCCAACTGAATGTAGTTGTAAACCATGATGAAGCCTTTGAGGTAGGACAAGTCCTTGGTAAATGGCAGGCCATTGGGCACCGACCCGCGGAACACCCGGCTGGCGTTGCTGTAGCTCTGCGCCATCTCGAACCCCTGCTCGCGGAAGAAGTTGTAGATCTGCATGAAATCGGCACCTTCCTCGACCATGTGGATGGCGCGGGTGCGGTTGGTGAGCTTGCGCAGGCGGCTGGGGTAGGAGGCGAAGGCAATCACCTCCATGAGGATGGCCAGGCCTTCCTGGGTGACCGTCGACGAGGGCGGGCCCTTGGCCAGGAAGGTACAGATCGGCTGGTTCAGGCCGTTGAGCGTGGTGCCGACATGCACCAGCCCTTCGTGCACCTCCAGGGCGCGCACGTCACGGGAGTTGAACATGGCGTCGGCACGCACCTTGATGTAGTCGGCCCCGGCCGCGGCATCGGCGACGATACCGTCGGACTCGAACACACGGATGGTCTCCTCGGCCTCGCCGAATACCTTGTTCAACCGGTGCTGGAGGATTTCCACGGCCTCCTTGGCGGTGAGGTTCTTCGGTTCGTCCTTGAGGTCGCCACGGCCATCGATGTTGTTCAGGTAATCCGACAGCATCAGGCCGAGGTCGGCCAAGGTCGGATCACCAGCGTGGAAGGCATCCGAGGCAGCGCCGTACAGTTCCTGGGAGATCAGCCCGAAATCCTCGGTGCCACGCGCTTCGAGCATGCGCACCACCATGCGGTATTCGCGGCACATGCGCTTCATGATCTGCCCGACCGGGTTGAACTGGCCGAGCTGGCGAATGATGTCGCGCTCGATGCCCTGAAACTCGGCCTTTACCGCGCTGGAATCGAACGCCAGCGGGCGCGACTGGTAGTAGGCACGGTCGACAGCCGGCGGCTCCTTGCCCTTGGCCTTGAGGAAACCCTGGCGGATGTTGTCGTCCCACTTCACCGCGTCCAGAACCCGGATCGGGGTCTGTGCCGCAACGATGCGGTCGGACAGGGCACGGATGGTTTGCTGGTATTCGTCCACCGGGGACTCCTTATTGGAACAAAGTGCCAAGCCTTGCTTTGCCTGTACCGGCCTCGGTTCCTGTAGGAGCAGCCTTGTGCTGCGAAGAGGTCATTAGCGGCAACTGAAATGGTTTGCCCTACTGGCCTCTTCGCAGCACAAGGCTGCTCCTACAGGGGACCTGGGCCGGCACAGGTAATTACTTGCCGGAGCGCTGGAACCGCGCCACTTCAACGAACAGGTCGGAGTTGGCCGGGTCGTCCAGGTACGCCAGCACCCGCGCCGACGGGCTGTCGATCAGCACGCCGTCGCCGTTGTCTTCCGGCACTTCGGTGCTGCGCCCGGTCAGCTCCTTCTTGTCCACCGCCTGCTGCACCTGCTCGACATCCAGGTTGTAGACCACCAGTTCCTTGCCATCGACGATATCGAAACCGC
Source organism: Pseudomonas sp. ABFPK (assembly GCF_001586765.1). NCBI lineage: Bacteria > Pseudomonadati > Pseudomonadota > Gammaproteobacteria > Pseudomonadales > Pseudomonadaceae > Pseudomonas > Pseudomonas sp. ABFPK. The sequence goes on from NZ_LQXW01000011.1 coordinate 46,211, forward strand.
CGATCAGGAAGTTGCCACCCAGGCGCTTCGGCACGCCAGCCGACAGGTACCAGCGGTTACCGTGGCGCGACACGGTGAACACGTATTCCTCAGGGGCCTTGCCCTTGGCCGTGGCCACCGCCTTGTAGGCATCGCCGCCGCTACGGCTGATCACCAGCTTCAGCGGCTCGCCCCAGGCGTCCTTGCTGCTCCACTTGCCGAGCAGGGCCTTGGGCGCCGCCTGGTTGCTCGGCAACGGCTCGTGGAAGGTCACCAGACAACCGCCCAGCAGCAGGAATGACAAAGTCAACAACACCACACGCCAGGCTTTCATCAGGTTCTCCTTGAAAAGTCGGTCTCGGCTCAGGCCGATGCCAGCACCAGCTGCAGGTATCGGCTAAGCATAGCGAGCATCTGCCCATCGGCTTGCGCGTTCGCATCCTTGAGCAGGCCCTGATATTCCATCTGCTCGATAATCGCCGTCAACATTTGGGCGTCCTGTTCCGGTTGCTGCGAGCCCACCACCTGCAGCAATTGGCGGGTGCCATGCAGCAGGATCTGTTCATGGGCGCACACCAGTTGAGCCAGGCGCGGGCACAGCAGCGCCTCCTGGCGGAAGGCCTGCTCGGCCATCAGAAAATCACGGCGGGTCAGCAACTGTCGCTGCACGTAGTCGGCAGTCATGCGTGCTACCTCGTCAGCCAGACGTGCCCGCGCCTGCGGGCTGCCGTCACCCTGGGCCAGCAACTGGCGCAACACCACCTCGGTATTGGCCCACAGCTTGGCCATGTAGGCGGCGCTGCGTTCGACGTACTGGGCAAAGGTATCGGTGAGCAGGTCCTCGATATCCTTGAAGTAGTAGGTGGTGGCCGACAATGGCACACCGGCCTCGGCGGCGACGGCGCGATGGCGCACACCGCGTACGCCATCGCGCACGACGATGCGCATGGCGGCGTCGAGGATAAGTTGGCGACGCTGCTCGCTGCCCTGGCGGGCAGTCTTGCGGCCTTGGTATTGCACGCTTTCGGCGACGGCGGTGGCGATGCCGGCGGCGCCCTGGTGAGGCATTGCGGGTGTCACAGGGGGTACCTCATGGACAGTGTTTCGTCAGTGCCGGCCTCTTCGCGGCTAAAGCCGCTCCCACAGGGACCGCACCAGCCTGAGGGTAGTGGGATCCCTGTGGGAGCGGCTTTAGCCGCGAAGAGGCCGGTACTGACAACATAAAGCTTCAGGCAAGAAAAAGCCGCCTCGAAAGGCGGCTCGTTCAATTCACTCAGGCCTGCGGACGCATGTGCGGGAACAGGATCACGTCGCGGATCGACGGCGAGTTGGTCAGCAGCATCACCAGGCGGTCGATACCGATACCTTCACCTGCAGTCGGCGGCATGCCGTACTCCAGTGCGCGAACGAAGTCGGCGTCGTAGTGCATGGCTTCGTCGTCACCGGCATCCTTCTCGGCCACCTGGGCCAGGAAGCGTTCGGCCTGGTCTTCGGCATCGTTGAGCTCGGAGTAGGCGTTGGCGATCTCGCGGCCACCGATGAACAGTTCGAAACGGTCGGTAACAGCCGGGTTGTCGTCGTTGCGACGGGCCAGCGGCGATACTTCGAACGGGTACTCGGTGATGAAGTGCGGCTGCTCCAGTTTGTGCTCGACCAGCTCTTCGAAAATCATCACCTGCAGCTTGCCCAGGCCCTCGTGGCCCAGCACCTTGGCACCGGCCTTTTTGGCGATGTCGCGGGCGCGGTCGACGTCCTGCAGGTCGGCAGCGGTCAGCTCCGGGTTGTACTTGAGGATCGAGTCGAATACCGACAGGCGGGCGAACGGCTCGCCGAAGTGGAACACCTTGTCGCCGTACGGCACGTCGGTAGTGCCCAGTACCAGCTGCGCCAGCTCGCGGAACAGTTCCTCGGTGAGGTCCATGTTGTCGCGGTAGTCGGCGTAGGCCTGGTAGAACTCGAGCATGGTGAATTCAGGGTTGTGACGAGTCGAAACGCCTTCGTTACGGAAGTTGCGGTTGATCTCGAACACCTTCTCGAAGCCACCAACCACCAGGCGCTTGAGGTACAGCTCCGGCGCGATGCGCAGGAACATGGCCATGTCCAGGGCGTTGTGGTGGGTTTCGAACGGCTTGGCTGCGGCACCGCCCGGGATGGTTTGCAGCATCGGCGTCTCGACTTCGAGGAAGTCGCGCTCGATGAGGAACTTGCGGATGTGCGAGATCACCTGCGAACGCACACGGAAGGTGTGGCGGGTTTCTTCATTGACCATCAGGTCGACGTAACGCTGGCGGTAGCGCTGCTCGGTGTCGGTCAGGCCGTGGTGCTTGTCGGGCAGCGGGCGCAGCGACTTGGTCAGCAGGCGCACGTTGGTCATTTCGACGTACAGGTCACCCTTGCCGGAACGGGCCAGGGTACCTTCGGCGCTGATGATGTCGCCCAGGTCCCAGGTCTTGACCGCGGCCAGGGTTTCTTCCGGCAGGGTCTTGCGGTTGACGTAGACCTGGATACGGCCGGTCATGTCCTGAATGACCATGAACGAGCCGCGGTTGAGCATGATGCGGCCGGCAACCTTGACCGGAATCGCTGCAGCTTCCAGTTCTTCCTTGGTCTTGTCCGCATACTGCTTCTGCAGGTCGTTGCAGTAGCTGTCGCGACGGAAGTCATTGGGGAAGGCATTGCCCTTGGCGCGCTCGGCGGCAAGCTTTTCCTTGCGCAGGGCGATCAGGGCGTTTTCTTCCTGTTGCAGGTCTTGCGCTTCGGTCTTGAGGTCGCTCATTTCGTCATTCTTTCCATCAGGTGTTCGGTGCCCCTTTCGGGCAGGGCACGCGGTACCGGCCCATGCCAGGTACCGCGGCGGTTGTGTGCGATTTACAGCCCTTGCTTGAGGCTCGCTTCCAGGTACTGGTCGAGGTCGCCGTCCAATACCTTCTGGCAGTCGCTGCGCTCTACACCAGTACGCAGGTCCTTGATACGCGAGTCATCCAGCACGTAGGAGCGGATCTGGTGGCCCCAGCCGATGTCCGACTTGCTATCTTCCAGCGCCTGCGAGGCGGCGTTGCGCTTCTGCATTTCCAGTTCGTACAACTTGGCCCGCAGCATTTTCATGGCGGTGTCCTTGTTGGCGTGCTGGGAGCGTTCGTTCTGGCAGGCCACCACGGTGTTGGTCGGTACGTGGGTAATACGCACCGCCGAGTCGGTGGTGTTCACGTGCTGACCACCGGCACCGGAGGAACGATAGGTGTCGATACGCAGGTCGGCCGGGTTGATCTCGATCTCGACCTTGTCGTCGATCTCGGGCGACACGAACACCGCCGAGAACGAGGTGTGGCGACGGGCACCGGAGTCGAACGGGCTCTTGCGCACCAGGCGGTGCACGCCGATCTCGGTGCGCAGCCAGCCGAAGGCGTACTCGCCCTTGATATGCACGGTGGCGCCCTTGATGCCGGCGACTTCACCTTCGGAAAGCTCGATGATGGTGGCATCGAAACCACGCTTGTCGGCCCAGCGCAGGTACATGCGCAGCAGGATGTTGGCCCAGTCCTGCGCCTCGGTACCACCGGAGCCGGCCTGGATATCCAGGTAGGCGTTGTTCATGTCCATTTCGCCGCTGAACATGCGACGGAACTCGAGTTGGGCCAGTTTTTCTTCCAGGCCTTCCAGCTCGGTCACGACGTCGCCGACGGCGCCTTCGTCATTTTCCTCGACGGCCATGTCGAGCAGGTCCTGGCAGTCCGCCAGGCCGCCGGACAGCTTGTCCAGGGTCTCGACAACCTGTGCCAGCATGGCACGCTCGCGGCCCAGGGCCTGGGCGTACTCGGGCTTGTTCCAGACGTTGGGGTCTTCCAGCTCGCGGTTGACTTCGATCAGGCGGTCATGCTTGTGATCGTAGTCAAAGATACCCCCGAATGGACTGGGAGCGCTCGGTGAGGTCCTTGATGGTGTTCAGGATCGGTTGGATTTCCATGGGCTGGCTACTCGCACGAATTCGGTGAAAAGCCTGCGAGTATAACCGAGTCCGCCGCAGGGCGGCAGACCCGCCGGGCGGTAGAAGTGGTGTCGGCAGAAAGAGGTGAACGCCTGCCCCGGCCTATCGCCGGCAAGCCAGCTCCCACAGGTACAGCGCAGTGCTCAGGCATGCGCTGTACCTGAGGGAGCTGGCTTGCCGGCGATGAGGCCCTGTCAGGCGATGCCAACCTGGTTGCGCCCGCCATTCTTGGCCTGGTACAGGCCTTTGTCCGCAGCCGAGATCAGTTGCCGGCTATGGCTGCCGATGGACGGAGTCTGGGTGGCCAGGCCAATGCTCACGGTCAGATACGAGTCGGGCACCGGCGCGGTGTGCGGGATGCCCAGGCCGAGCACGGTCTGACGCAGCTTCTCGGCCACCAGGCGTGCCCCACCCGGCGAGGTGTTGGGCAATACCAGGACGAATTCCTCGCCGCCATAGCGCGCCGGCAGGTCGGTCGGCCGCGAGCACGAGCCGCGGATCGCCTCCGCCACCTGGCGCAAGGCCTCGTCACCGGCCAGGTGGCCAAAGCTGTCGTTGTAGGCCTTGAAGTAATCCACGTCGATCATCAGCAGCGACAACTGCTGCTGCTCACGCATGGCCCGGCGCCATTCCAGTTCCAGGTACTCGTCGAAGTGGCGGCGGTTGGACAACCCGGTCAGGCCATCGGAATTCATCAGCCGCTGCAGCATCAGGTTGGTATCGAGCAGTTGCTGCTGGCTGACGCGCAAAGCACGGTAGGCCTCGTCGCGCTGCAACAGGGTAAGGTAGGAACGCGAGTGATAGCGGATGCGCGCCACCAGCTCGATGGTATCCGGCAGCTTGACCAGGTAATCGTTGGCCCCGGCAGCAAAGGCTGCGCTCTTGACCAGCGGGTCCTCCTTGGTCGACAGGACGATGATCGGGATATCCTGGGTAGCCGGGTTGTTGCGGTATTCACGCACCAGGGTCAGCCCGTCCAGGCCAGGCATGATCAGGTCCTGGAGGATCACCGTAGGCTTGATTCGCACGGCCTGGGCCACTGCCTGGTGGGGATCGGCGCAGAAGTGGAAGTCGATGTTCTCTTCGTTGGCCAGGCCACGCCGCACCGCCTCGCCGATCATGGCCTGGTCGTCGACCAGCAGCACCATCGCCGAGTTCTCGTTGGGGGTCGTGAAACCTTCGATCGGTAAATCATTCATACCTGTTCACCCGATCACTGCCGGCCTGGCGGCGTGATTCAATACACTTCGTCATTTTGCGAAAAATTCCATCAAGCGCCCGGCTATGCGTTCCAGCGGGCGGATCTCCACTGCGGCATCGATGGCCGCAGCGGCCTTGGGCATCCCGTATACCGCGCTGCTGGCCTGGTCCTGGGCAATGGTCAGGAAACCCTGCTGGCGCATCAGCTTCAGGCCCTGGGCACCATCGCGGCCCATGCCGGTAAGCAACACACCCACCGCATCGCCGGTCCAATAGCGCGCCACACTCTCGAAGAACACATCGATCGAGGGCCGGTAGATTTCATTGACAGGTTCGGCAGTGTAGGCCAGTTGGCCGTTCTGTAGCAGGCGGATGTGGTGATTGGTGCCGGCCAGCAATACCTGCCCCGGCTGTGGTGGCTCGCCCTCACGGGCCAGGCGCACCGGCAAGCCGGCGGCGCTGCTGAGCCATTCTGCCATGCCCGCGGCAAATACCTGGTCCACATGCTGGACCAGCACGATGGCCGCCGGAAACGCCGCCGGCAGGCCCTTGAGCAGTACTTCGAGGGCCGCCGGGCCGCCAGCGGACGAACCGATCGCAACCAGCCCGCGGTGCTGTGACGCCGCCCGCACGGGTGCGGCGACCGGGCGTGCGGCCGGTGCGCGCTGCTGACCAATCAACCAGCTTATGTTGAGGATCTTGCGCAGCAGTGGCGCTGCCGCTTCACGGGGATCGCCCGCCCCCAGCGCCGGCGTGTCGACCACGTCGAGGGCGCCGTGGCCCATGGCCTCGAATACCCGGTGCACGTTCTGCTTGCGATCGACCGTGACGATGACGATGGCGCAAGGGGTTTCGGCCATGATCCGCCTGGTGGCCTCGACGCCATCCATGACCGGCATGATCAGGTCCATTAGGATCAGGTCTGGCTGCTGCTCGGTGCAGCGCTGCACCGCCTCGGCGCCATTACTGGCCACCCACACCACCTGGTGCGCCGGTTCGAGGGCAACCGCCCGGCGCAGCGCCTCGACGGCCATGGGCATGTCGTTGACGATGGCGATCTTCATCCCTGAGCACCTCCGATCAGCTCAACCACAGCATCCAGCAACGCATCGTCATGGAAACTGGCCTTTGCCAAATAGTAGTCGGCGCCGGCATCCAGGCCCCGCCGTCGGTCTTCCTCACGGTCCTTGTAGGACACCACCATCACCGGCAGCGATTGCAGGCGCTGGTCGCGACGCACCAGGGTGACCAGCTCGATGCCGTCCATGCGTGGCATGTCGATGTCGGTGATCAGCAGGTCGAAGTCCTCGCCACGCAAGGCGTTCCAGCCGTCCATGCCATCCACCGCAACGGCCACGTCGTAGCCACGGTTGCCGAGCAGCTTGCGCTGCAGTTCACGCACGGTCAGCGAATCATCGACCACCAGGATGCGCTGGCGCGCCACGCCAAGGGTGCCGCTGCTGCCGCGGTCGATGCGTTCCAGGCTGCCGGTGCTGAGCAGCTTCTCCACCGAACGCAGCAGGTCCTCCACATCGACGATCAGCACCACCGAGCCATCGTCGAGCAGGGCGCCGGAAGAGATGTCCTGCACCTTGCCCAGCCGTGGGTCGAGCGGCATCACCACCAGCACCCGCTCGCCCACCAGTCGCTCCACGGCCACCCCGTACAGCTGCTCGCGCTCGCGGATCACCACCACGCGCAGGTTGCTCTGCTGCGTTTGCCCGGCCGGGCGATTGAGCAGTTGGCTGGCCGCGACCAGGCCTATGTGTCGGCCTTCGTGCCAGAAATGCTGGCGCCCGTCGATCTGCACGATCTCTTCGGCACTTACTTCGAGCGTGCGTTCGATATGAGCGAGCGGGAAGGCATAGGCCTCGCCACCCACCTCGACCACCAGGCTGCGCACAACCGACAAGGTCAGTGGCACCTGCAAATGGAAACGGCAGCCCTGCCCGGCCAGCTGGGTCAGCTCTATCGAACCGCGCAGCTCCCGGATCATGTGCTGCACCGCATCCAGGCCGACACCGCGCCCGGACACCTCGGTGACTTTGTCGCGCAGGCTGAAACCGGGCAGGAACAGGAATGTCAGCAACTCTTCCTCGCTCATGCGCGCCACCGTGTCAGCGGGCGACAGGGCGCGCTCGACAATGCTGCTGCGCAGGCGTTCGAGGTCGATGCCGGCACCGTCGTCGATCAGTTCAAGGCTGAGCATACCGGCCTGGTGCGAGGCCCGCAGGCGGATCACGCCCTCCTCCGCCTTGCCCGCCAGCAGGCGCCGCTCGGGCAGCTCGATGCCGTGGTCGACCGCGTTGCGCAACAGGTGGGTCAACGGTGCCTCGAGCTTTTCCAGCACATCACGGTCGACCTGGGTCTTTTCCCCTTCCACCAGCAGCCGCACCGGTTTGCCCAGCGAACGGCCAAGGTCGCGCACCATGCGGCTCTGGCCGGTCAGCACATCGGCAAACGGCCGCATCCGGCAGGCCAGCGCGGTGTCGTAGAGCAGTTGTGCGCGCTGGCTGGCCTGCCAGCCGAACTCGTCCAGGTCGGCAGCCTGCTGCTGCAGGATCTGCTGGGTTTCTGCCAGCAGGCGCTGGGTCTGTGCCAGGGCTTCGAGCACCTCGCTGCTCTGGCCACTGTCCTCCAGTTGCATGCGCAGGCCATCAAGCGCTTGCATGCCCTGGCCGTGCATGCGCTTGAGGCGCTGCAGGGTGGCCAGGTAAGGCTTGAGCCGCTGGGTTTCCACCAGCGACTTGCTGGACAGGTCGAGCAGGCTGTTGAGGCGATCGGCGGTGACCCGCAGCACCCGCTCCGTACCTTCGCCGGTGCGCTTGCCGGCCTTGCGACGCGGGGCCAGCTCGGGCTCGGGCTCAGGCTCCAAGGGTTCGACGGGCAGCGGCAAAGGTTCGGCTTGCACGGTTTGCGCCGGCGTTTCCGGCAGCGCTGGCACGGCTGGCGGCGCGGGGGGCAAGGCTGCCGCCCCCGGGTCGAGCAGGTTGGCCATTTGCGCAAGGAACACCGGCAGGGTCGCCTGTGCCCCGGCATCGCCAGGCGTGGCGATGCGCATCAACAGGTCGGTGCCCTGCAACAGGGCATCGATATGCTCGGCGCTCAGCCGCAGGCGACCCTCCTGGGCGGCCACCAGGCAGTCCTCCATGACATGGGCGACGCTGACGCCAGCGTCCACTCCGACGATCCGCGCCGCGCCCTTCAGCGAGTGGGCCGCGCGCATGCAAGCCTCAAGCTGGTCAGCCTGCGTGGGATTACGCTCCAGCGCCATCAGGCCGGCACTGAGCACCTGGGTCTGCGCCTCGGCCTCCAGGCTGAACAGTTCGAGCAACGATGCGTCGCGCATTTGCTCTGGGGTCATGACAGGCTCCGCTGCACGGCAGACAGTAAATGTTGATCGTCCAGCACCCGCACGCTGCGGCCACGCCATTGCAGGACCGCTGCGGTGAAGTGGGAGGCGTCCTGCCCGCTGTTCAGCAGAAGCGGGTCGAGCCGGTGAATGCCGTCGATTTCCTCGACCGCCATCACCACCGGCCCGCCCTCCGCGGCCAGGATCAGCATGCGTGGCATCGCCCGGCCGCCACGTTGCTCGGCAGCGCTGGCCTGCACACCCAGCAAGTCAGCCAGTGACAGGCACGGCACCAGCGCACCACGTACGTTGGCTACCCTCTGCAGCACCCGCGAGCGCTGGTGCGGCAGCGAATGCACCGCCTGCAGCGGGGCAATTTCGGCCAGGCAGGCGGTGGGCAGCGCCAGCCATTCTTCGCCAAGGCGGAACAGCAGCATGGAGCGGCCAGTGTTCTCCTCGACCGGTGGCGCCGCGGCAGCCTGGTGGTCCTGCATCAGCGCGTAGCGGTCGAGCAGGCGTGTGGCCGCTGCGGCATATACCTCGCAGTTGCGGCAGTGAACGTGACGCTCCAGCAGCGGGCACTGCTTGTCGCCGTGCACGCCAATGCGGTTCCAGCAGTCGTCGATGTGCGCGTCATCCTCGGCGAGCAATTGCATCGCGGATTCCTTCATCGTTCAGACTCCCTGCCAACCCGTGCGGCGCGCTCCTGCAGGCGCCGGGCACCGGCCAGGTCACCCTGGGCTGCCAGCAAGGCAGCCAGGTGTACCAGCGCCTCGGAGTGCTGCGGTTCCAGGTACAGGGCTTTGCGATAATGGGTCAGAGCCTGCTGCGCATCGCCTTCGGTGTCGCTGAGCAGCCCCAGCCAGTAGTAAACCTGCGCCGAAGGCGCGAACTGGCCCAGGTAGCGCTGGCATTCGGCACGGGCCTGCTCGCTGGCGCCGGCATCGGCAAGCCGGGCGATGCTGGCCAGCAACTCGCTTGCCTCCTCGCGCTTGTGCTCGCGCGCTGGCGCTGGCTTGGAGGGCACGGGCAGCACCCGCAGTGGGCGCGGCGAAGACGCTGCGCTCGGTAACAGATAGCCTGGCTTGGCCGGTGCTGGCGATGTGCGCCGCAAGGGCTGGACCGGGGGCGTAGCCAGCGCAGCGCTACCGCCCTCCTGGCGCACGTAGGCGAACGACTGGGCAATTCCCAGCGGGCGCATGCCCAACCGCGCCAGCAAGCTGCCTTCGGCGGGGCCGATGAACAGCACGCCCTGTGGATGCAGCAAGCGCTTGAGCACCTCAAACACCCGTTGCTGGGTCGGCACGTCGAAATAGATCAGCAGGTTGCGGCAGAACACGAAGTCGTACAGGCCATCGCGGCTGGCCAGGGCCGGGTCGAGTACGTTGCCCACCTGTAGGCTGACTTGGTCACGCACCCGCTCATGCAGGAGGTGGCCTTCGTCGAGCGCATCGAAGTAACGCTCGCGAAAGCCCAGGTTACTGCCACGGAAGGCATTGCGCCCGTACACGGCCTGCCCGGCCTTGGCCACGGAACTGGGGCTGATGTCCATGCCGTCGATCATGAACGCCCCCGGCGCGATACCGGCATCGAGCAAGGCCATGGCCAGCGAATAGGGCTCCTCGCCGGTCGAGCAAGGCAGGCTGAGCAAGCGCAGCGGGCGCGCCCCGGCCAGCTCGGCCAGGCGCTTGTGCGCCAGGCTGGCCAAGGCGGTGAAGGATTCGGGGTAACGGAAGAACCAGGTTTCCGGGACGATGACCGCTTCGATCAGCGCCTGTTGCTCATCCGTCGACTGCTGCAGATGCAGCCAGTAATCATCCAGGTCCGCGGCGTCCACGGCCACGCAACGCTGGCGCAGCGCACGCTCGACCATGGGCGCGCCCACCGACTCCACGTCCAGGCCTATGCGCTCGCGCAAGTAGCGGAAGAAATGCTGTTCGTTCATGTCGGCATCCCTGTCGGATCACCCGCATACAGCAACTCGTGCACGGCATCGGGGAGCAGGTCGTTGACTTCGATGCGCTGCAACAAGCCCTGCTCATCCTGACGCACCGGGCCCAGATACGGGGCCTCGCCGCTGTCCACGCCATACGGCTGGAACTCGTCGGGGTGGCAACGCAGGGTTTCGGTGGCCTGCTCCAGTATCAGGCCAAGCTGCAGGCCGACTCGGTAGTGCACCAGAACCAGGCGGGTACTGGTGCGCTGCGCTGCCGGTTGGCCGAAGCTCAATGCCGCCAGGTCGACCACTGGTACCAACAGGCCTCGGTGCGCAAGGATACCTGCGACCCAGGCAGGTGCCTTGGCGATCGGTTTCAACGGCTGGCGCGGCAGCACCTCGATCACCTCGTGCACGCTCAGGGCAAAGCGTTGCTCCCGAATGCGAAACTGCAGGTACAACGCCCCCTTGGCGTTGCCCGCCCGCGCGGCGCGCGATTGCAAGTCGTTCATCGCGGTCAGACTTTGAAGCGCGATACGCCGCCACGCAGGCCTGCGGCCACCTGGCTCAGCTCATCGATGGCGAAACTGGCCTGGCGCAGCGACTCGACGGTCTGGGTGCTGGCATCGCTGAGCTGGGCCAGCGCCTGGTTGATCTGCTCGGCACCGGTGGCCTGGGCCTGCATGCCTTCGTTGACCATCAGCACGCGCGGCGCCAGAGCCTGCACCTGGTGGATGATCTGGCTGAGCTGTTCGCCCACCTGCTGCACCTCGAACATGCCGCGGCGCACTTCTTCGGAAAACTTGTCCATGCCCATGACCCCGGCCGACACCGCCGACTGGATCTCGCGCACCATCTGCTCGATGTCGTAGGTGGCAACGGCGGTCTGGTCGGCCAGGCGGCGCACTTCGGTGGCCACCACGGCAAAGCCGCGGCCGTACTCGCCGGCCTTTTCCGCTTCGATGGCAGCATTGAGTGACAGCAGGTTGGTCTGGTCGGCAACCTTGACGATGGTCACCACCATCTGGGTGATGTTGCTGGCCTTTTCGTTGAGGATGCCCAGCTTGGCGTTGACCAGGTCGGCGGCGCCCATCACCTGGTGCATGGTTTCTTCCATGCGTGCCAGGCCCTGTTGGCCGGAGCCGGCCAGGCTGGAGGCCTGGTCGGCGGCCGAGGTGACTTCGGTCATGGTACGCACCAGGTCACGCGAGGTGGCGGCGATTTCCCGCGAGGTGGCGCCGATTTCGGTGGTGGTGGCAGCCGTTTCGGTGGCGGTGGCCTGCTGTTGCTTGGAGGTTGCGGCGATTTCGGTCACCGAGGTGGTCACCTGCACCGACGAACGCTGGGCCTGGGCCACCAGGTTGGCCAGGGCCTCGGCCATTTCGTTGAAGCCGCTTTCAATGGCGCCGAACTCGTCCTTGCGGTCCAGGCTCAGGCGCATGCTCAGGTCGCCGGAGCGCAGTTTGTCGAGGGCATGGACAATGCGTTGCATGGGCGCGGTGATGGCGCGCATCAGCAACAGGCCGCAGATACCGGCGGCGATGATCGCCAGCAGCAGCGAAACCATCATGCTGCCCTTGGCGGTACTCACGGCACCGACAATCTCGTTGGTGTCGGCGTCAGCAGCGGCACGGTTGTGCTCGATCACTTCGTTCAGAAGCTTGCGGCCTTCTACCCAGGCCGGGGTCAGCACATCGGTGATCAACCGCTGGGCTTCGGCATAGTCGTGCTTTCGGTAGGCTTCCAGCACCTGCTCGATGATCTTGAGGTAGGCAACCTCCATCTGGATGAAGGCGTCGAACCGCGCCTGGTCGTCATCATCCTGAATGGTGCTCTGGTAGCTGGCCATGTGCTCTTTCAGGCGGTCCTGGAAGCTCTTGAACAGTTCCGCATCGGCCGAGGTGAATTCACGCTGGTTGGACAGGCCTACCAACTGCTGGCTAGCCACGTAACCGTCGACCCAGGCACTGCGGATCATCGAGCTGTAGTAGAGGCCGGGAATGCTGTCGGTCCCCACTGCCTGTTCGGCGGATGCGATGGTCACCAACCGCGAGTAGGCGGCCACGATCATCAGCAGCATGATGGCGATGATCACGGCGAAACTTGCCAGGATCCGTTGGCGCAAGGTCCAGTTCTTCACATTCAGCCCTCAGGAATTCACAACGAGCGGGAAAAATCGCCGAAGTATAGCCCAGGCGCCCAGTGCTCATGCGGCTGAAATGTGGGGTGACCAGGTAACCTTGCCGACAGACCGGTCATTTGTGCCCAACGCCATTGGGGCCGCTGTGCGGCCCATCGCCGGCAAGCCAGGCTCCCACCTCGACCGCATGACCTCAGGCCATGTGTGATCCCTGTGGGAGCCGGCTTGCCGGCGATGGGCTGCAACGCAGGCCCCATCACTGGCCGGCGGCAAGCCTTGCCTGGCTTTCCAGCTCCTGGCGCAGGGCCGGGTCCAGGCGCAGCTGGCGGGCCAGTTCGTCCAGGTAGGCGCGCTCCATGAAGTTTTCCTGGTCGACCATCATCACGCTGGCCAGGTACATCTCGGCGGCCATTTCCGGCGTTTGCGCGGCACGGGCCACTTCGGCCGGATCCAGCGGCTTGTTCAGCTCGGCATGCAGCCAGTGCTGCAACTCGCGGTCGTTGTCCAGGCGGGTAAATTCGCCCTCGATAAGCGCACGTTCGCGTTCGTCGATATGGCCATCTGACTTGGCCGCCGCCACCAGCGCCCGCAGTACCGCCTGGCTGTGCAGCTCGGCCTGGGCCGGCGGCAGGCGGTCGACGGTCTGTGGCTCGGTGGCGGCCACCTGCTGGCGCGCCTGCCAGTTGCCGTAGGCCTTGTAGGCCAGCACGCCGAGCGCGGCCAGGCCGCCATAGGTGAGGGCCTTGCCGCCATATTTGCGGGCCTTCTTGTTGCCCAGCAGCAAACCCATGGCGCCCGCCGCCAGGGCGCCGCCACCGGCACCGGAAAGCAGGCTGCCAAGGCCGCCGGCACTGGCGCCTGGCTTGCCAGCGCTGCCCTTGCCGGCCTGGCTGGCGAGCAAGTCCTGGCCGGACTTGAGCAACTGGTCGAGCAATCCCCGGGTATTCATCAAACGGTCTCCACGTTGGCCAAGGGAGCCGTCAGGTTAAGCCCTGCCCGCCAGATCGCCATGGGGGGATTTGCTTCCGGATGTTGCATTGGCTGGCAAAAAGCCAACTAGACTCGATATCGCCAATACCGCGCTAACCGCACCACGTTCATGACGATCGCTTCACGGCTTGCTTGATGACTGCCCCGACCAAAATCTCCAAGAAGAGGGAACACCATGTCAGTGCACAAGACCGCATTGCTCGGCGCAACCGCCTGCGCCGTGCTGGCCAGCGCCAGCCTGCAGGCTGCCGAACCGCCCAAGGCCCTGGGGCCCGGCGAGGGCCGCCTGGACATCGTCGCCTGGCCCGGCTACATCGAGCGCGGTGAAAGCGACAAGGCCTACGACTGGGTGACCGGCTTCGAGAAGGAAACCGGCTGCAAGGTCAGCGTCAAGACCGCCGCCACCTCCGACGAGATGGTCAGCCTGATGACCAAGGGCGGCTACGACCTGGTCACCGCCTCGGGCGATGCCTCGCTGCGGCTGATCGCGGGCAAGCGGGTACAGCCGATCAACACCGACTTGATCCCCAACTGGAAGAACATCGACCCACGGCTGCAGAACGGTGGCTGGTACGTGGTCGACAAGCGGGTCTACGGCACCCCGTACCAATGGGGCCCGAACGTGCTGCTGTACAACACCGACGTTTTCAAGCAGGCGCCCACCACCTGGGGTGTGCTGTTCGAGCCGCAGAACCTGCCCGACGGCAAGCCGAACAAGGGCCGCGTGCAGGCCTACGATGGGCCGATCTACATCGCCGATGCGGCGTTGTACCTGAAGACGGCCAAACCGGAACTGGGCATCCAGGACCCGTACGAGCTGAGCGAAACACAATACAAGGCCGTGCTGGAACTGCTGCGCCAGCAACAACCGCTGATCCACCGCTATTGGCATGATGCCACGGTGCAGATGAGCGACGTGAAGAACGAAGGCGTGGTTGCCTCCAGCTCCTGGGGCTACATGGTCAATGGCCTCAAAGCCGAAAAGCAGCCCGTGGCCTCGACCATTCCCAAAGAAGGCGCGACCGGCTGGGCCGACACCACCATGCTGCACAGCGAGGCCAAGCACCTCAACTGTGCCTACAAATGGATGGACTGGTCGCTGCAACCGAAGGTACAGGGTGACGTGGCGGCCTGGTTCGGTTCGTTGCCGGCGGTGCCGGCGGCCTGCACCGGCAACGAGCTGTTGGGGGCCGAGGGCTGCAAGACCAACGGTTTCGACAACTTCGACAAGATCGCCTTCTGGAAAACCCCGCAGGCCCAGGGCGGCAAGTTCGTGCCTTATAGCCGCTGGACCCAGGATTACATTGCGATCATGGGCGGGCGCTGAGGTTGCCTGAATGCCTGTGCCTGCCTCTTCGCGGGTGAACCCGCTCCCACAGGTAGAGCACCACCCTTACAGGCGGTGATGAACCTGTAGGAGCGGGTTCACCCGCGAAGAGGCAGGCACAGGAGTAAGCCAGTTGTCCGGAGCACACGCATGCCCCTAGCCGTCCAGTTCACCCAGGTTTCCCGCACCTTCGGCGAGGTCAAGGCCGTCGACCAGGTCAGCATCGACATCATCGATGGCGAATTCTTCTCCATGCTCGGCCCCTCTGGCTCGGGCAAGACCACCTGCCTGCGCCTGATCGCCGGCTTCGAGCAACCCACCAGCGGTTCGATCCGCATCCACGGTGTCGAGGCTACGGGCGTACCGCCCTACCAGCGCGACGTCAACACCGTATTCCAGGACTACGCCCTGTTCCCGCACATGAACGTACTGGACAACATCGCCTACGGCCTGAAGGTAAAAGGCGTGGCCAAGGCCGAACGCCACAGCCGCGCCGAAGAAGCCCTGGCGATGGTGGCCCTGGCCGGCTACGGCGCGCGCAAACCGGCGCAGTTGTCCGGCGGCCAACGCCAACGCGTGGCCCTTGCCCGCGCGCTGGTCAACCGGCCACGGGTACTGCTGCTGGACGAGCCGCTTGGCGCGCTGGACCTGAAGTTGCGCGAACAGATGCAGGGCGAGCTGAAAAAACTTCAACGCCAGTTGGGCATCACTTTCATCTTCGTCACCCACGACCAGACCGAGGCGCTGTCGATGTCCGATCGCGTCGCAGTGTTCAACCGCGGCCGTATCGAGCAGGTCGACACCCCGCGCAACCTGTACATGCAGCCGGCCACCACCTTCGTGGCGGAATTCGTCGGCACCTCCAATGTGCTGCGTGGCGAACTGGCCATGGCGCTCAATGGCAGCCCGGCCCCCTTCTCCATCCGCCCCGAACACATCCGCCTCGGCGACCCGGCCACAGCCGGCCAGCACGTCCAGGTCAGCGGCCAGCTGCGCGATATCCAGTACCAGGGCAGTGCCACCCGCTACGAGCTGCAACTGGACAGCGGCCAGTTGCTGGCGGTGAGCCAGGCCAACGACCGCTGGCAGGCGCAGGCACAGGCATGGCAAACAGGGCAACGGGTACAGGCGCACTGGCCCCGCGAAGCCATGACGGTGCTGCAGGAAACGGAGGGCCGCTGACATGAGCACACTGCGCGGCCTGTCCAACCTGCTGTACCGGCGCCCCAACCTGTACCTGGCCCTGCTGCTTATCCCACCGCTGACCTGGTTCGGCGCCATCTACCTGGGCTCGCTGCTGAACTTGCTGTGGCAGGGCTTCTATACCTTCGACGACTTCACCATGGCGGTGACCCCGGACCTGACCCTGGGCAATTTCGCCGCGCTGTTCAACCCGTCGAACCTCGACATCATCCTGCGCACCCTGGGAATGGCGCTGGCGGTGTCGCTGGCCAGCGCGGTGCTGGCCTTCCCCATCGCCTACTACATGGCGCGCTACACCAGCGGCAAGACCAAGGCATTTTTCTACATCGCAGTGATGATGCCGATGTGGGCCAGCTACATCGTCAAGACCTACGCCTGGACCCTGCTGCTGGCCAAGGGCGGCGTGGCCCAGTGGTTCGTCCAGCAGCTGCACCTGGATGCCCTGCTGCAAACGGTGCTGACGGTGCCGGGCGTGGGCGGCAGCACGCTGTCGACTTCGCACCTGGGGCGCTTCATGGTGTTCGTGTACATCTGGCTGCCGTTCATGATCCTGCCGATCCAGGCCTCGCTGGAACGCTTGCCGCCGTCGCTGCTGCAAGCCTCTGCAGACCTCGGCGCCCGGCCCGGGCAAACCTTCGTGCAGGTGATACTGCCGCTGTCGATCCCGGGCATTGCCGCCGGCTCGATCTTCACCTTCTCGCTGACCCTGGGCGACTTCATCGTGCCGCAGCTGATCGGCCCGCCCGGCTATTTCATCGGCAGCATGGTCTATGCCCAGCAAGGGGCGATCGGCAACATGCCGATGGCCGCCGCGTTCACCCTGGTGCCGATCGTGCTGATCGCGGTGTACCTGTCCATCGTCAAGCGACTGGGGGCCTTCGATGCACTCTGAAAAAGCCTCGACCGGGCTGCGCATGGCGGCCTGGGGCGGGTTACTGTTCCTGCACTTCCCGATCCTGATCATCTTCCTGTATGCCTTCAACACCGAAGACGCGGCGTTCAGCTTCCCGCCCAAGGGCTTTACCCTGAAGTGGTTCGCCGTGGCCTTTGCCCGGCCCGATGTGCTGGAAGCGATAAAGCTGTCGCTGCAGGTGGCCTGCCTGGCCACGCTGATCGCCCTGGTGCTCGGCACGCTGGCCTCGGCGGCGCTGTACAGGCGCAGCTTTTTCGGCAAGGAGAGCATTTCGCTGATGCTGATACTGCCTATTGCCCTGCCTGGCATCATTACCGGCATCGCCCTGCTCTCGGCGTTCAAGAGCCTGGGGATCGAGCCCGGCGTGTTCACCATCGTGGTCGGCCATGCTACGTTCTGTGTGGTTATCGTCTACAACAACGTGATCGCCCGCCTGCGGCGCACTTCGCAGAGCCTGATCGAAGCTTCGATGGACCTCGGTGCCGACGGTTGGCAAACCTTCCGCTACATCATCCTGCCCAACCTCGGTTCGGCGCTGCTGGCCGGTGGCATGCTGGCCTTTGCCCTGTCGTTCGACGAAATCATCGTCACCACCTTCACTGCCGGCCACGAACGCACCCTGCCGATCTGGCTGCTCAACCAGCTCAGCCGCCCGCGCGACGTGCCGGTGACCAACGTGGTCGCCATGCTGGTGATGCTGGTGACCATGCTGCCGATCCTTGGCGCCTATTACCTGACCCGTGGCGGTGAAAGCGTCGCGGGCAGCGGCAAATGACCCTGGAGGAGTCCCCGATGCAAACGCAGATGCTGATCAATGGCCAACTGGTCGCTGGCGAAGGCCCGGCCTGGACCGTGCTCAACCCGGCGCTGGGCAGTGCCCTGGCGCAGATCAACGAAGCCAGCGAGGCCCAGGTGGACAGCGCCGTGCGCGCCGCCGACCAGGCCTTCGACAGCTGGTCGCAAACCAGCCCAAAGGAGCGCTCGCAAGCCTTGCTGGCACTGGCCGACGCTATCGAAGCCCATGGCGATGAACTGGCTCGACTGGAATCGCAGAACTGCGGCAAGCCGCTGAGCGCCGCGCTGAATGACGAGATCCCGGCAATTGCCGACGTGTTCCGCTACTTCGCCGGTGCGGCGCGCTGCCTGGGCGGCTCGGCAGCCGGCGAGTACCTGCCGGGGCATACTTCGATGATCCGCCGCGACCCGCTGGGCGTGGTGGCCTCGATCGCGCCGTGGAACTACCCGTTGATGATGCTGGCGTGGAAGATCGCCCCGGCCCTGGCTGCCGGCAACACGGTGGTGATCAAGCCCTCCGAGCTGACCCCGCTGACCGCCCTGCGCCTTGGCGAACTGACCCGGGACCTGCTGCCACCGGGGGTGCTGAACATAATCTTCGGCCGTGGCCAGACGGTCGGCAACCCGCTGGTCAACCACCCCAAGGTGCGCATGGTGTCGCTGACCGGCTCGATCCCCACCGGTGCGCACATCATCAGCGCCACCGCCGACAGCGTGAAACGCATGCACATGGAACTGGGCGGCAAGGCCCCGGTGCTGGTGTTCGACGATGCCGACATCGATGCCGCCATCGACGGCATCCGTACCTTCGGCTTCTACAACGCCGGCCAGGACTGCACCGCCGCCTGTCGGCTGTACGTGCAGGATGGCATCTACGAGCGTTTCGTCGAACGCCTGGGGGCCGCGGTGGCCAGCCTCAAACCGGGCCTGCAGGAAGCCGAGGACACCGAACTGGGGCCACTGATCAGTGCCCAGCACCGCGACAAGGTCGCAGGGCTGGTGCAACGGGCCATTGCCCAGCCACACATTCGCCTGGTGACGGGTGGCAAGGCGATCGAGGGCGACGGTTTCTTCTTCGAACCGACCGTGCTGGCCGACGCCCTGCAGGACGACGAAATCGTGCGCAACGAAGTGTTCGGCCCGGTAGTGTCGGTGACCCGCTTCAACGACGAAGCGCAGGCGCTGGAATGGGCCAACGACTCCAACTACGGCCTGGCCTCATCGGTATGGACCCGCGACACCGGCCGCGCCCACCGCCTGGCGGCGCGCCTGCAGTATGGCTGCACCTGGGTGAACACCCACTTCATGCTGGTCAGCGAAATGCCCCATGGCGGGCAGAAGCATTCGGGGTATGGCAAGGACATGTCGATGTATGGGCTGGAGGACTACACCTGTGTGCGGCATGTGATGATCAAGCATTGAGCGGTCGTGTTGATCGAGGGGCTTTTGCATCCCCTCGATCAACATCTCAGACATTTCCTTCAAGCACGATCCCCTCCATCCTACTACGCATCCATTGAGCCCCTCTCATTGGTATCATAATCTGATACCATGAATAACCATCAGCAAGCCACACTTGAAGCAGTACTGAAAAAGCCGGTTCCCAGGACGCTGGAATGGGTGCGACTGGAGTCAATGTTGGTATCACTGGGTGCCCGGGTCATCGAAGGAAGAGGGTCACGGGTTCGCTTTGAACTCAATGGCGCAGTAGCAACCTTCCATCGCCCTCATCCGGACAGGCACGCCAAGCCCTATCAACTAAGAGACGCCCGCCAGTTCCTCAAGCAGGCAGGAGTAATACCATGAATGTCATGACCTACCGCGGCTACGCCGCTCGTATCGAATACAGCGACGAAGACCAGTTACTGATCGGCCATGTCGCAGGTATTCGCGATGTGATCGGTTTCCATGGCGAATCGATCAGTGAGCTGCGCCAGGCATTCGAAGACGCCGTGGACGATTATCTTGAGACTTGCCAACGCCTGGGCCGTGAGCCACAGAAAACCTACTCCGGCAAGCTCAGCCTGCGCCTGGAGCCTACCCTTCATGCCAGTGTGGCGGCCAAGGCCGAGTTGGCCGAGAAAAGTATCAACCAGTGGGTAAGCGATATCCTCAGCAAGGCTGCCTATAGCTGAATTGAGATGCCGACGCGGTCGTTGTAGAAGCGACCTTGTGTCGCGAAAGGGCCGCAAAGCGGCCCCGGCAATATCAGCGGCGGAGCTGGAAACCTGGGGCCGCTTCGCAGCCCTTTCGCGACACAAGGCCGCTCCTATAACGACCGTGTAATGCTTGGGTCAGGTCAATCCCGCAGGTCCGACTCGTGAATCGGGTTGGCCCGGCTGGTGGCGCGCTGGTACTGCGCAGGCCAGGTAGCTTTGTTGCCGCCCAGGTCGTCGTCGGCGTGCAGCGGCCAGTACGGGTCGCGCAGCAGTTCGCGGGCGAGGAAGATGATGTCGGCCTGGCCAGTGCGCAGAATGTGCTCGGCCTGGGCCGGTTCGGTGATCATGCCCACAGTGCCGGTGGCGATTTCCGATTCCTTGCGCACACGCTCGGCGAAGCGCGTCTGGTAGCCCGGGCCGGTGGGGATTTCGGCGTTGACCGAGGTGCCGCCGGAGGACACGTCGATCAGGTCGACGCCCAAACCACGCAGACGGCGGGCCAGTTCGACGGTTTCATCCGGGTTCCAGCCGTCCTCGACCCAGTCGGTCGCCGACACCCGCACGAACAGCGGTAACTCGGCGGGCCAGACTTTGCGCACGGCCTCGACCACCTGCAGGGTCAGGCGGATGCGGTTTTCGAAGCAACTGCCGTATTCGTCGCGACGCTGGTTGCTCAGCGGCGACAGGAACTGGTGCAACAGGTAGCCGTGGGCGGCATGGATTTCGACCACCTTGAAACCGGCCTTCAGGGCGCGCTCGGTAGAGGCGACAAAGGCGGCGATCACAGCCTGAATCTCATTGTGGTTCAACTCGTGCGGCGTCGTGTGTTGCGGGTCGAAGGCGATTTTCGACGGGCCCACCGGTTGCCAGCCGCCCTCCTCGAGCTTGACGCTGCCTTGCTTGCCCAGCCATGGGCGATAGGTGCTGGCCTTGCGCCCGGCGTGAGCCAGCTGGATGCCGGGCACGCTCCCCTGGGCGGTGATGAAACGGGTGATGCGTTGCAGCGGGGCGATCTGAGCGTCGTCCCACAGGCCGAGGTCTTCAGCGGTGATGCGGCCATCGGCGGTCACCGCCACGGCTTCAGTGATTACCAGGCCAGCGCCGCCCACGGCGCGGCTGCCTAAATGGACAAGGTGCCAATCGTTGGCCAGACCATCGACGGCGGAATACTGGCACATCGGCGAAACGGCGATGCGGTTGGGCAGGGTCAGCTGACGCAGGGTGTAAGGCTCGAGCAGCAGGCTCATGAGGGCACCTCCCAAGGACTCCAATGGTGATCCGGCCCGGACACTCAATTGCACGTCCCTGGCCCAGGTCCGGTCATAACTTCAGACTAGACCAGAATGGTTGGGGGGGAGGTTCCATGGGATTTGGTAGAGGTTGAACGGCTCTGCGTTACCAGCGCCATGTCTGATCAGAGTTTCAGATATCCCTTACGGCCCAGATCTGGTGAAGCCTAGGCTGAGGAAATAACCTACAAGTCCTGTCGACTCGCGTCTGATTGTTACTGGAATCCCGACTCTCTAGCCTTTGCTGGTCGCTGGCATTCAGCGGCCGGGGGTGGAATCCCGATCAATTACCGAGTAGCTGTCGTCATGGCAGTTGTGCGCGTAAGGCCGCAAAGCCTACCGGGTTTACTCGTAGCCTGGATTCCACACCGCGTACAACTGCCACCCTTCGTGTGGAATCGGAGAGGCGGTCAATCAGCAACCATACGAGTGATTGATATGAAAATGACAGTCCCTGAACCTCCCTCATTTCTTCTCCTTCGACAAAACGCTCAGAATGATCAGGAGAGGGATCAATGAACACAGACGACACCCAGTTCACCGTCGGCAAGACCACTTTCTTTCAGGGTGAAAACCAGACCCACCCATTATTTCGCATCGAAGCGGGCATTCCGTGCCGAGACGCCCGTGATCAGGCTTCGGAATTGATGGGCTATGTGCGGGAGTTGACCATCGTCGGGCTAATGGATGAGAAACCCATGATGATCTGGGCTGCGCACTATCTATGTGCGATGGCCAAGGCACTGATGGATGATGCCGAGTTAGGTATGGCTCGTTGACGTTACTGTTATTTGCTAGAGACCAGTAATTACTCCAAACATAAATGGGTTGCCACACCCATGTATACCTTGTCGCCCCGGTGCGCCGGGGCAATGAGAAATTTCCCACAGCCAATTTCCTCAAAAGCCACATCCGGGTCGGAAAATCTTCTCAATCGGTAAGTCCCACTTCCTATCGCCCCCTCGACACCAAATCACTAATGTCTCACTGCGCCAGCCAGCACTACTTGGGCAAGAGCCTTTAAGGCATGTACAAAATTTGAGACATAGAAAATGTCGAGAGAATTTACATCTAGAGATGTAAGCATTCTAGACGATGCTATTACACCTGATGAACAAGCCAAACTCAACAACGCATTCTCACATACCCTATGGAGATACGACTGGCCAATAAACTCCACGCCCTTCGCTCGCCCCTGCTGGCATTTTTTCATTGCAGGAAGCAAGCGTGAATCACTGGAATGTTGTGAGCAAGAACTGGTTGCAAACGAGCGCTGGGGATTCCTCATCAACATCTGGAAACGTCTATGTGCTGTGCATATGAAAAACTCCAGACTGATCGGCGTGTATGCAAACGGCCAAACCTCTGGGCAAGACAGCCCGATTCACCGAGATAACCTGCCAGGCGAGCCGGGGTATACCGCAGTGCTCTTCTGTAACGACTACTGGGCTACGACGTGGGGAGGTGAGCTTTTATTCTGCAATGACGCCAAGACGGACGTTATCGCCGCGGCGTTACCCAAACCAAGGCGCATCACAATCTTCAATGGTGAAATACCGCACCGTGCTAAATCTCCAGCCACAGACTGCGACCGCCTGCGCATCACCATTGCATTCAAGACAATCAACAAGGACTTCAACTATGACTAATCGAGTAGAGATATTTGTCGCCATGGTCGACAGGGTCGGGAGGCCTGGGTTCCAAGCTGGCGCGGCCGCTGCGGTTCACGATCAGTTCAAGACTGACAACCAGGGCTTCGCACTTGTAGTACAGAGCGCCCAGACAAGCAGCGCGATTGCTTCTGTATTGTCAGTTACGCAAATGACTGCGGGCGCGGTTCCGTTTATAAATATCGTTACCAACACCTTGGCGGGCACGGTAACCTTTCTGAAGATTGTTGCCGAGTACCAGCCCAACGACGAGCCGAATGTAGGGGACTATGTCAGCCTTGTAGGTAATGTAGCGGGCGTCGTTGCGGGTTTTGCAATACTGGTAGGTGCACCTTGGGTCGCAGGCACCTTTACCGCCATATCATTGGGAACGAGCTTATTTGGGACGTATAATTCAGAACTTGCAAAACAAATTCAAAAGGCAATCACCCCAATAATGGACGCACTCATTAAACACGACATAACAAAAGAGAGCGCAACACCGGTGCTAGCGCCTAGCCTAGTTATTACAGACCCACAATCCATACGCGACCATTTCGGAGGACTAATACAAGTCATCACATGGAACCCGAACACCTTGGAAATCAAACTAGACACTAGAACGCTAGAGTCATTCACTATCACCCCACCGATAATACAACATGGCGGCATCAACCCACCTATTGCACCACCCACACCTCCCGCCACTGGAGGGGGAGCTACGATAACAGTAGGAATTGAAAGCATTAACGGGCAATCACCGGCCGGGCCAATCCCCTCTATTACAACTGTAGTGGGTGGAGGCCAAGACAAATATGCCTGCTGCTCAGCACCGCAGCAAGACAAGTATCGTTGAATAGAATAGGGCCGAGGATTGTTTCCGATGTTGACTTGGCAGTCGTGGATGCAAATGATGCGAGCATTGGAGCCGGGTAAACGGGTTACCTGCCTGTTATTTGCAGGCTCTATATTTTTTTGTTTTGTACTCGCACAGCTTACCATGAGAACGGAAGACCCAGAACCGATAACCGCGCCATGGGTAAGCGTCAGAGCAACTCTTGCATCCGCACCTGATACTTGGGATTACGACAAATCGCTTTACACCTTTCAGATCACCTACAAAGAGCCAAGCGGACAAGTTACCAGACGTCGGATATATGCTCAAAAAACGCGTTATGATGCTGCCAACATCAATAAGAAAACACCACTCTTCGTCGAGATCGAGGATGCTTTGTCCGGACCAATCGTCAGGCGGCTATCGACCGATAACGAAGTCCTGTATGAGCCATCCCTCAAGCAGTATGTGATCGAAATATACAATCTCGCACTTTTGGAGGGAACTGTGTTTTTCTCACTGCTTAGCCTGGCCTCGTTTGGCGCAGCAGGTGTGATGCACTGGCAAAACCGGCAGCGAAAAAAGCTATCTGAGCTCAGCTGATAGCTTTTACCCGCAAAGAATGCGACGCGATGGATGGCACCGGCTTCGCCGGTGATCGCCGGCAAGCCAGCTCCCACAGGTACAGCGCAAGTCTCAAGCCCGCCGCAGGCCCTGTGGGAGCGGGTTTACCCGCGAAGCAGGCGACGCAGTGGATGGCACCGGCTTCGCCGGTGTTCGCGGGTGAACCCGCTCCCACAACGGGCCTGCGCCAGGCCGTCAGCAGCGGCGGTATCTACCCTCAACGCGGCTCCATGTGGGCAATCATCAACTGCACACTTTCATTGCCACGAAACTCGTTCACATCCAGCTTGTACGCCAGCTCGACCCAACGCACCGTCGGGTTCGGCCACACTTCGCGGTCAATGCCAAAGGCAATGCCGTCCAACCGCACCGAGCCGCACTCGCTCTTGAGCACCACCTTCAGGTGCCGCTCGCCCACCACGCGTTGCTCCACCAGCTGGAACACGCCATGGAACAGCGGCTCGGGGAAGTGCTGCCCCCAAGGCCCGGCATGCCGCAGGGCCTTGGCTAGGTCGAGGTGGAACTCCTCCACCGCCAGGCTGCCGTCGGACAACAGCCGACCGGTCAGGTCCTCTTCGCGCAGCTGGCGTCGCACTTCTTCATCGAACGCCTCGGCAAATGCCGGGAAATTAGCCTCGGGCAACGACAACCCCGCCGCCATCGCGTGGCCGCCGAATTTGCTGATCAGGTGCGGGTGGCGCGCCGCCACCGCATCCAGCGCATCGCGAATATGGAACCCCGGCACCGAACGCGCCGACCCTTTGAGCATGCCCTCGCCAGCGTCGGCAAAAGCGATGGTCGGCCGGTGGTAACGCTCCTTCAGGCGCGAAGCCAGAATACCGATTACCCCCTGGTGCCAGTCGGCATCGAACAGGCACAGGCCATATGGCATCGACTCGACAGGCAGGTCCTTGAGCTGGGCCAGGGCCTCGCGCTGCATGCCCTGTTCGATGGACTTGCGGTCCTGGTTCAGGTCGTCCAGCTGCTGGGCCATGTCCTGGGCCAGGGCCGCGTCTTCACACAGCAGGCATTCGATGCCCAGGCTCATGTCGTCCAGGCGCCCGGCAGCGTTCAGCCGCGGGCCAAGGATGAAGCCGAGGTCGGTCGAGGTGATGCGCCGGTGATCGCGACGGGCCACTTCAAGAATGGCCTTGAGCCCCGGCCGGGCACGGCCGGCGCGAATGCGCTCGAGGCCCTGGTGCACCAGGATGCGGTTGTTGGCATCCAATGGCACCACGTCGGCGACGCTGCCCAGGGCAACCAGGTCGAGCAATTCGCCGATGTTCGGCTGCGGCTGCGTTTCGTAGCGCCCCAGGCTGCGCAGGCGCGCACGCAGGGCCATCAGCACGTAGAAGATCACCCCTACCCCGGCCAGCGCCTTGCTCGGGAAACTGCAGCCCGGCTGGTTGGGGTTGATGATGGCGTCAGCGTCGGGCAACTCCGCGCCCGGCAGGTGGTGGTCGGTGACCAGCACCTTGAGCCCGGCGGCCTTGGCGGCAGCCACACCGTCGACGCTGGAAATCCCATTGTCCACGGTGATCAGCAGCTGCGGCTGGCGTTGCAGCGCCACCTCGACGATTTCCGGGGTCAGGCCGTAACCGTATTCGAAGCGGTTGGGCACAAGGTAGTCGACATGGGCCGCGCCCAGCAGGCGCAGGCCCAGCACGCCGACAGTACTGGCAGTGGCGCCGTCGGCATCGAAGTCGCCGACGATGAGGATGCGCTGGCGCTGGTCGATAGCCTCGACCAGCAGATCCACGCCAGCCTCGATGCCCTTGAGCTGCTGGTACGGCAGCAGGCGCGCGAGGCTTTTGTCCAGCTCGGCCTCGCTCTGCACGCCGCGCGCGGCGTACAGGCGGGTCAGCAAGGGTGGCAGGTTACCCAGGAATGGCAGGGTCGGCGGCAGCGGGCGAGGTTCGATACGCATGGGGTGCTTCAGCCGCGCTCACCAAGCAGCCACTCCAGCTGCACTTCGTGCTGGCCACGGTCGTCGGTGACGAACAAGGTGCCTTCACTGATCATCACGTCCCACTTGATGGTGCGGGGCATGTCGGTGGCGAGGGTTTCCAGCACCTCCTGCGGCACAGCGGCGATGCTCAGGTTCTTCAGCCCCTTGACCGCGTCTACCACCTTGTTCTGCCATACGCGCAGGCTGCCGTAGGCCAGCAGGCTGGTACGCTCGGTGCGGCGCGAGCACCAGGTCAGTCGGTCGGCGTCCGGCTGGCCCACTTCGATCCAGTGCAGGATGCGATCGTCCAGGCTCTTTTCCCACAGCGCCGCCTCGTCCACGTCGGACAGGCCACGGCCGAACGACAGGTTTTCGTTGTACCAGAGGGCGTAGGCCAGCAGGCGTACGGCCATGCGTTCTTCGGTTTCCGAAGGGTGGCGGGCAATGGTCTGACGGACGTTTTCGTACACGCCGCGGTCGAGGTCGGTCAGGTTCAGTTCGAATTTGTAGGTGGTGGACGGCTGGGCCATGGTCGACGGGCTTCTTGCGCAGAGAAAAAGTGACACAGTCTAACCGATACTGCCCTTCGTTGCCCCGCAGCAGTATCTGCCGCTTCGGACCTATGATAAAACCACGCATCTGCCCAGCTGCCACGGATGCCCCATGACTACGCCCAGCAAACCCCTCGCCGGTCTCAAGGTTGTCGAACTCGGCACCCTCATCGCTGGCCCGTTCGCCTCGCGCATCTGTGCCGAATTCGGCGCCGAGGTGATCAAGGTCGAATCGCCCGATGGCGGCGACCCGTTGCGCAAATGGCGCAAGCTGTACGAGGGCACCTCGCTGTGGTGGTTCGTGCAGGCCCGCAACAAGCAGTCGCTCACCCTCAACCTCAAACACCCAGAGGGCCGCGAGATTCTCAAGCGCCTGCTGGCCGAGGCCGACATCCTGATCGAGAACTTCCGACCGGGTGTGCTGGAAAAACTCGGCCTGGGCTGGGACGTGCTGCACGCGCTCAACCCGCGCCTGGTAATGGTGCGCCTGTCGGGCTTCGGCCAGACCGGGCCGATGAAGGACCAGCCGGGCTTCGGCGCCGTGGGCGAGTCGATGGGCGGCCTGCGCTACATCACCGGCTTCGACGACCGCCCACCGGTGCGCACGGGCATTTCCATCGGTGACTCGATTGCTGCCTTGTGGGGGGTGATCGGTGCACTGATGGCGCTGCGACACCGGGAAGTCAACGGCGGCCAGGGCCAGGTGGTGGACGTGGCCCTGTACGAAGCGATCTTCGCCATGATGGAAAGCATGGTCCCGGAGTTCGACGTGTTCGGCTTTATCCGCGAACGCACCGGCAACATCATGCCAGGCATCACGCCCTCCTCCATTCACACCAGCGCTGACGGCAAGCATGTACAGATCGGCGCCAACGGCGATGCGATCTTCAAGCGCTTCATGCAGGCCATTGGCCGCACCGACCTGGCCGACGACCCGACCCTGGCCACCAACGATGGCCGCGACCTGCGCCGTGACGAGCTGTACGGGGTAATCGACCGCTGGGCCAACAGCCTGCCGCTGGAGCAGCTGATACAGGTGCTGAACACCGCCGAAGTGCCGGCCAGCCGCATCTATTCGGCCGAGGACATGTTCAATGACCCGCAGTACCTGGCACGCGAAATGTTCCTGCAGGCCAAGCTGCCGGACGGCAAGCCATTCCGCATGCCGGGGATCGTGCCCAAGCTGTCGGACACCCCCGGCTCCACCGAGTGGGTAGGCCCGGCGCTGGGCGAACACACCGAGGCACTGCTCGGCACCCTGGGCTACGACGCGGCGGCCATCGCCAACCTGCGCGCAGCAGGCACGGTCTGACACTGGCGCGGCCCTGGTCCATGCGCGCTGCCCGTTGCCTACGCCACCTGGCCCTGCTGTGCGGGCTGCTGCCCGCATTGCTGTTGCAGCCTGCCAGCGCCAAGGAGCGCCTCTTCTGGCTGGTGCGCGACCTGCCGCCGTTTACCATTCTGGAAGGGCCGGAAAAAGGCCAAGGGGTGATCGACCAGTTGCTGCCCCTGCTGATCAGGCAGATGCCCGAGTACGACCACAGCATCCTGCGGGTCAACCGCGCCCGCGGCATCCAGATGCTGCAGGACCCGAATAGCTTCACCTGCGACCCGACCCTGCTGTGGACGCCGGAACGCGCTGAATATGTGAGGTTTTCCGTGCCCTCCCTGGGCGTGCTCAGTGGCGGCCTGGTGCTGCGCAAGGAAAGCGAGGCGCTGGTGGCGCCTTACCTCGACGGCCAGGAGGTAGACCTGCTCAACCTGCTGAGCAAGACCCCACTGAAGCTGGGTGTTGTCGCCGAGCGCAGCTATGGCACGCAGATCGACGCCATCCTGCGCCAGTTGCCCGACACCGCGTTCAGCCGCCACTACGGCAACGACGCCACCGCCAACCTGCTGCAGATGCAACAGCTCGGGCGCCTGCGCATGGTACTCGGTTACTGGCCCGAAGTGCGCTACCTGGTGGAGCAGCAAGGCGGGGCACTGGCTGACTACCGGTTTCATCCTGTGCAAGGGGTGAACCGCTACCAGTTTCTGCATGTAGGTTGTTCGAACAGCGAGCTTGGGCGTGAAGCGATTGCGCACATCGACCACCTGCTGCCTGCCTTGCGCCGGGATGTGTTGCCGGGGTTGTATGCACGCTGGCTGGACCCGGCGTTGCAGGAAGACTATCTGGAAGAGAGCAAGCGCTTCTTCGAAGACCACTAGCTGCCCGATCGGCCCCTGTAGGAGCGGCCTTGTGTCGCGATGGGGCGCGTAGCGGCCCCACATTTTCAGCTTCGCCGCAAAGATTGCCGGGGCCGCTTCGCGGCCCATCGCGACACAAGGCCGCTCCTACAAGGATATGTGCCTGCCCCCCCAAAAAAAGAAACCCCGGGCGCTGGGGAAACACGCCCGGGGCCAAGCGAAAGCCCTTGGGGGCTTCCCGTGACAGCCTTGCCAGCGCCGGAGCAAAGCACTGGCCCGGCTGCCCCTACAGTGTCTGATAAACCACTCAGGCAAAGGTTCCATGGGGTTGCTGACGCTGCTGCAATGCCGCGATCACACAGGGCTGCAAACGCCCTTCGGCGATCTGCAGGTCACGGTGAAGGCCATCCACCAGGTCGACCAACAGGCGTTGTTCCTGCAACTGGCGTTCGCTCACCGTGCGCCGCAAGGTGATGCCGGCGAGGCGGTCATGAACGGTCAGTTGGCGATTACCCTGGGCATCGGCGACGCCGAGGTGGGTCTGATAGGGGGTCAGGGCTTCGTTGAGCAGTCTGCAGATTCTTTCCATCCGGATCACTCGCTGCGTGGTGGGATATAGAGGAACTGACCAACAGACGCAGCGGAAAGTTCGTTACACCGCGGCTGCTTCAGTGAGCATGCGGGGCGGACGTGACAGTTTGAATACACCGCCACGGGCGCACCTGCAGTGCCTGCAGAGCGCGCTGCAGGCATGGCATCGACAGTGGCCAGGACAGTTCGGCGAGCACCCACAGGCCCCGGTTTCTGGCCTCTTGGGCAAGGTTGCGGCGCTTGGGGGTAGCCTGGCCGACGAACAGCAAAGCGCGGGTTCGGTGCTGCTGTTCGAGCAAGGCAAGGCCGGCCCGGGTTGGCATGGCGTGGTCAAGGATCAGCAGATCGGGGCGGTGATCGGCGTTCAGGCAGGCGTCGAGGTCTGCACTGGTTTCGCTGATGCGCACATGGAACATGCCCTGAGCGTTGAGGGCCTGGTGCAGGAGGATCTGATGGGATGGGCGAGCCTGGTGGATCAACACGTAGGGCTGGTGCATGAGCCGCTCCTGATGGGAGGACCGGCTAATTTAGGCGTTGCCGCTGGGCGGCCTGAATAGGATGTTTCTGATGGAGCAGTGGGAAAATTCGGATAATTAGGGCTGCTCCGCAGCCCATCGCCGGCAAGCCAGCTCCCACAGGGATTGCACATGACCTTGGGTCTATGCGGTCGGGGTGGGCGCTGGCTTGCCGGCGATGGGCCGCAGTGCGGCCCCGATGCTTACAAAGGCTTGCCGCGGTTACCATGCTGGCTGACAAAGCCCTGCACGGCCTTCAGGTCATTGGCCAGCACCGTGCAACGCTCTTCACGGCTGAACAGGTCGCTGAGGTGCGCCGGCAGCTCCAGCGCCTTGCCAACACCAGCCTTCTCCACCGCTTCCGGGAACTTGACCGGGTGCGCGGTGCCCAGCACCACCATCGGCGTGTCCAGGCTGCGGCGGCACTCGCGGGCAGCCTTGACGCCGATAGCGGTGTGCGGGTCGAGCACTTCGCCGGTAGCGGCGAACACTTCGGCGATGGTTTCGCAGGTCTGCTCGTCGCTCACTGCCAGCGAGTCGAACAGCTTGCGCGCTTCGGTCCAGCGGTCTTGCTCGACGCTGAAGCCGCCACCTTGCTTGAAGTTGGCCATCAGCTCGGCAATGGCGCCGCCGTTGCGGCCGTGCAGGTCGAACAGCAGGCGCTCGAAGTTGGACGAGACCATGATGTCCATCGACGGCGACAGGGTCGCGTGCAGGGTTTCCTTGACGTACTGGTTGCCGCTCATGAAGCGGTGCAGGATGTCGTTGCGGTTGGTGGCGACGATCAGCTGGCTGACCGGCAGGCCCATGTTACGTGCCAGGTAGCCGGCGAAGATGTCGCCGAAGTTGCCGGTCGGCACCGAGAACGCCACGGAACGCGCCGGGCCACCCAGCTGCAGGGCAGCGTGGAAGTAGTAGACGATCTGGGCCATGATCCGCGCCCAGTTGATCGAGTTGACCGCAACCAGGCGGGTGCCCTTGAGGAACGACTGGTCGGCGAAGCTGGCCTTGACCATTTCCTGGCAGTCGTCGAAGTTGCCTTCGATGGCGATGTTGTGGATGTTGTCGCCGAAGATGGTGGTCATCTGCCGGCGCTGCACTTCCGACACGCGCTGGTGCGGGTGCAGGATGAAGATGTCGACGTTGTCGCAACGGCGGCAGCCTTCGATGGCGGCGGAACCGGTGTCACCGCTGGTGGCGCCGATGATCACCACGCGCTCGTTGCGCTTGGCCAGCACGTGGTCCAGCAGGCGGCCGAGCAGTTGCAGGGCGAAGTCCTTGAACGCCAGGGTCGGGCCGTGGAACAGCTCCAGCACCCACTCGTTGCTGTTCAACTGACGCAGCGGGGCAACCGCAGCGTGGGCGAACTCGCCGTAGGTTTCCTCGAGGATCTTCTTGAAGTCGGCGTCGGCGATGCTGCCTTCGACGAACGGGCGCATCACCCGGAAAGCAAGTTCGTGGTACGGCAGGCCAGCCCACGAGGCGATTTCTTCCTGGGTGAAGCGTGGCAGGTTTTCCGGGACGTACAGGCCGCCGTCGCTGGCCAGGCCAGCCAGCAGGACGTCTTCGAAATTGAGGGCCGGAGCCTGGCCGCGGGTACTGATATAGCGCATGGGTGCAAACCTTCGATACTGGGGCCGGGGCCGCGCTGGCGGCCCCACGGCACTATTGTTAGTTGAGCTGCTCGACGCGAATGCGCACGACCTTGCCGATGACGTCCTGCAGGGCTTCCAGGGCGACGATGGCGTCGTTGATGCGCTGCTCGACCACGCGATGGGTCAGCAGGATCATCGGCACCAGGCCGTCCTGTTCCTCGGCTTCCTTCTGCATGATCGACTCGATGTTGATGCCACGCTCCGAGAGGATGCTGGCCACCTGGGCCAGTACGCCAGGGTGATCCTTGGCCTGGATGCGCAGGTAGTAGGCACTTTCGCAGGCTTCGATCGGCAGGATCGGGTGGGCCGACAGCGAATCCGGCTGGAAGGCCAGGTGCGGCACGCGGTTTTCCGGGTCGGAGGTCATGGCACGGACCACATCCACCAGATCGCCGACTACCGACGAAGCGGTAGGCTCCATGCCGGCACCGGCGCCGTAGTACAGCGTGGAACCGGCGGCGTCGCCGTTGACCATGACGGCGTTCATCACGCCGTTGACGTTGGCGATCAGGCGGTCGGCCGGGATCAGCGTCGGGTGTACGCGCAGCTCGATACCTTCGGCAGTGCGGCGGGCCACACCCAGGTGCTTGATGCGGTAGCCCAGGGCCTCGGCATAATTCACGTCAGCAGTGGTCAGCTGGGTGATGCCTTCGGTGTAGGCCTTGTCGAATTGCAGCGGGATGCCGAAAGCGATCGAAGCCAGGATGGTCAGCTTGTGCGCGGCATCGATGCCTTCAACGTCGAAAGTCGGGTCGGCTTCGGCGTAACCCAGCGCCTGGGCTTCGGCCAGCACGTCCGGGAAGGCGCGGCCCTTCTCACGCATTTCGGTGAGGATGAAGTTGCCGGTGCCGTTGATGATGCCGGCCAGCCAGTTGATGTGGTTGGCCGACAGGCCTTCGCGGATGGCCTTGATCACCGGGATGCCACCGGCCACGGCCGCTTCGAAGGCGACGATCACGCCCTTCTCGCGGGCCTTGGCGAAGATTTCATTGCCGTGCACGGCAATCAGCGCCTTGTTGGCGGTGACCACGTGCTTGCCGTTCTCGATGGCCTTGAGCACCAGTTCGCGGGCCACGGTGTAGCCACCGATCAGCTCGATGACAATGTCGATCTCCGGGTTGCTCGCAACTTCGAACACATCAGCGGTAATGGGGGTACCGGTAATCTGGCAGTTCGGGTTCTGCGAGCGCATGGCAATCTGTGCCACTTCAATACCGCGCCCGGCACGGCGGGCGATCTCCTCGGCGTTGCGCTGAAGTACATTGAAGGTTCCGCCACCGACGGTCCCCAACCCACAGATGCCTACTTTGACCGGTTTCACTGTGAACTCCCCATTGAACGGCCGGCACCTATGCCGACCGTGAAACATGCCGTCACCCCATGACGACGGCGTACTGAATTGGATTACTTGGCCAGTGCCAGCTTGGCGACCTGCGGTGCCGGCTGGTAGCCCGGAATGACCTGGCCGCTTTCAAGGACGATCGCCGGCGTGCCATTGACGCCGATCGACTGGCCCAGCTGGAACTGCTTGCTGACCGGGTTGGCGCACTTGGCGGCCTTGATTTCCTCACCCTCGACCATCTTGTCCATCGCCGCACGGCGGTCGCTGGAACACCAGACGGCCTGCAACTGCTGGTCACCCGACGAACCGAGGCCCTGACGCGGGAAGGCGACATAGCGCACTTCGATACCGCGGCGGTTGAGCTCGGGCACCTCGGCGTGCAGCTTGTGGCAGTACGGGCAGGTGGTGTCGGTGAACACGGTGATGTGCGACTTGGTCTCGCCTTTGGCAGGATAAACCACCATCTCGGCGGCTGGAATGCCGTTGATGAGCTTGGCAATGCCCAGGCGCTCGGTCTTCTCGGTGAGGTTGACCGGCTTGCCGTCCTGGATCTGGAACAGGTAGCCCTGCATCACGAACTGGCCGTCGCCGCTGGCATACAGCACGCGGCCGCCCTGCAGCTTGACTTCATAGAGGCCGCTGACCGGGCTGCTGGCCACGCTTTCGACGGGCACTTCCAGCTCGAGGTTCTGCAATGACTTACGGATGGCCTGCTCGGCAGCAGCATTGCTATCGGTTGCCGCGGCAGCGGCAAAGGTACTGGCCAGCGCCAACGCGGCGGCGGCGAAAAACTGGGTCACGCGCATGGGAACTCCTGAAGGCGGACAGGGGCCGGAGGGCGCCACCTGCGGAAAATACGCGGTGACCGTGCGGCCCTTGGTGCAAACCGCTCAAGCCTACCACATCACACCGCCGGTGAAGGGCCTTGCAAGGACCGGTCGGCGGAACATGAAAAACATTCATCCACGCGGGTGGTGCTGGGCATGCAATTGCTGCAGGCGGGCCTTGGCGACATGGGTGTAGATCTGCGTGGTCGAAAGGTCACTGTGGCCCAGCAGCATCTGCACCACGCGCAGGTCGGCACCATGGTTGAGCAGATGAGTAGCGAAGGCATGGCGCAGGGTATGCGGCGACAGCGGTTTGTCGATACCGGCGACCCGGGCATGGTGCTTGATGCGATGCCAGAAGGTCTGGCGGGTCATCTGCTCGCCACGCTGGCTGGGGAACAAGACATCGCTGGGGCGGCCATTGAGCAGTTCGGCGCGGCCATCGCGCAGGTAGCGCTGCAACCAAATCACCGCCTCTTCGCCCATGGGCACCAGGCGCTCCTTGCTGCCCTTGCCCATCACCCGCAGCACGCCTTGGCGCAAGTTGACCTGGTCGAGGGCCAGGCTGACCAGTTCGGTGACCCGCAGGCCGCAGGCGTAAAGCACTTCGAGCATGGCGCGGTCACGCTGGCCAATGGCTTCGCCCAGGTCCGGGGCCTGCAGCAAGGCTTCGACGTCGGCTTCGGACAACGACTTGGGCAGCGGCTTGCCCAGTTGCGGCATGTCGACTTGCAGGGTCGGGTCGATGGCCACCAGCTTTTCCCGCAGCAGGTAGCGGAAGAAACCGCGCAGGCCGGACAGGAAGCGTGCCGTGGAGCGCGGCTTGTAGCCTTGGTCGAGGCGCCAGGCCAGGTGGTCGAGAATCAGGTCGCGGCCGGCATCGGGCAAGCTGAAGCCGTGTTCCTGCAGCCAACCGTTGAACAGGGCCAGGTCGCTGCGGTAGGACATGCGGGTGTTGTCGGACAGGCCCTTTTCAAGCCACAGGGCGTCGAGGAACTGGTCGATCAGGGGGTGGTCTAGGGCGGGCATTCGGGGCTGCTGGGTGTTGGAGGTGGCTTAGTGTTTCACAGCAGCATAATTGTTGTCTGTACTGGCCTCTTCGCGGCTAAAGCCGCTCCCACAGAGATATCACCGCCCTTGAGGTATGTGCGATCCCTGTGGGAGCGGCTTTAGCCGCGAAAGGGCCAGTGCAGGAGAACTCAGGCCTGGGGCAAAACCGGCACCGGCCGCTTGTCCTCGTCGATGGCGACGAAGCTGAACACCCCGTGAATCGCTCGCTCGCGCCCATCCAGGTACATGTTCTCGACGAACACATCCACCTGCACCTGCAAACTGGTATTACCCACCTTGATGACCGTCCCCACCAACTCGACGATCGAGCCCGCCGGGATCGGGTGCTTGAAGTCGATGCGGTCAGTGGACACGGTCACCAGTGGCAGGCGGCAGAAGCGCGTGGCAGCAATGAACGACACTTCGTCCATCCAGGCCAGGGCGGTGCCGCCGAACAGGGTGTTGTGGTGGTTGGTGGTGTTGGGGAACACCGCCTTGGTCACGCGGGTCACCGACAGTTCGGTGCGGCGCAGGATTTCCTGCTCTCGGGTAGTCATGGCAATCACATCTTCGGGGGTCAAAACGCAAAAAAGCAGCCCGAAGGCTGCTTTTTTCTCGCTAGGCGGCCTCGGCCACCGGGCAAACTGCACTCAGGACAGTTTTTCCTTGATGCGAGCGGCTTTGCCGGACAGGTCGCGCAGGTAGTACAGCTTGGCTTTACGCACGTCACCACGACGTTTCACGGCCAGGCTGTCGATTTGCGGGCTGTAGGTCTGGAAGGTACGCTCTACGCCAACGCCGCTGGAGATCTTGCGCACGGTGAAGGCGCTGTTCAGACCGCGGTTACGCTTGGCGATAACGACGCCTTCGAACGCCTGCAGACGGGAACGCTCACCTTCCTTCACTTTAACCTGAACGACAACGGTGTCGCCTGGTGCGAAGGTCGGGATTTCCTTGCTCATCTGCTCGGCTTCGAGCTGCTGGATGATCTTGTTGGTCATGCTGTGCTCCTAAGATGGATACGTGATCCACCATCGATACGTTTAACTATCGTCCCGCTCGCGGAGATATTCCTCGAGCAGCTTCTTCTCTTCTCCAGAAAGCGAGCGACTTTCCAGAAGATCGGCGCGTCGTTCGAAGGTCCTACCAAGGGACTGCTTCATTCTCCAACGCCGGATGTGTGCATGGTTGCCACTTAGCAACACGTCGGGAACACGCTGATCCGCATACACCTCAGGCCGGGTGTAGTGCGGGCAATCGAGCAGACCGTCGGTGAAGGAATCTTCTTCCGCCGAGTCCACATGCCCTAAAGCTCCGGGCAGCAGCCGTGTAACCGCATCGATCAGTACCATGGCCGGCAGCTCGCCACCGGAAAGCACATAGTCGCCAATCGACCACTCCTCATCGACATGAGCCTCGATAAAGCGCTCGTCGATGCCTTCATAACGACCGGCGATCAGGATCAACGATTCCTGTTCGGCCAGGCCTTTGACCGCCTGCTGAGTCAGCTTGCGGCCTTGTGGCGAAAGGTAGATCACCTTCGCCGCTGCTCCGGTCGCTTGCCTGGCGCTAACCAGGGCGTCTTCCAGAGGCTTGATTTTCATCACCATGCCCGGACCACCGCCAAACGGCCGATCATCCACCGTGTGGTGACGATCTGTGGTGTAGTCCCGCGGGTTCCAGCAAGTCACCTGAAGCAACCCCTGTTTCACCGCGCGGCTGGTAATGCCGTACTCCGTGATGGCCGAGAACATCTCGGGGAACAACGTGATGACGTCTACGCGAAGGTTACCCATCGTTTAGAAGTCCGCGTCCCATTCAACCCGCATCACGCCAGCTTCCAGGTCGACGTCGAGCACGCATTGCGCCGTATAGGGCAACAGACGCTCGCGATCATCCAGGCTGCCTGCGCAGGGCTTGACCACCATTACATCGTTCGCACCGGTCTCCAACAGGTGATCGACCTTGCCGAACAGTTGTTCGTCCTGGTTGATGACCTTCAGGCCGACCAACTGGTACCAGTAGTACTCGTCAGCAGCCAGGTTGGGCAAAAGGCTCCGCGGAATGCAGATTTCGTAACCGCTCAGAAGACGGGCTTCATCGCGATCATCGAGGCCTTTCAGCTTCACGACCAGGCCCTTCTGGGAGCCACGACCGTTGACCAGCTCGACCTGCTTTACCTTGCCTTCGTGCCGAAGCGTCCAGCGCGGATAATCCAACAGGTTTTCAATCGGATCGGTAAAGGAATACACCTTCACCTCGCCGCGAACGCCGTGAACCGAAAAAATCTTGCCAACGACGATGAGGTCGTCAGCCTTTTCTGGCGTCGCGTTCATACTTCTCAGGCAGCAGCCTTGGCAGCGTCCTTCAGCAGCTGAGCAACGCGCTCAGACGGCTGTGCACCCTGGCTCAGCCAGTAGTTGACGCGCTCTTGGTTGACCGACAGCTTGACTTCGGCGCCAGCAGCGATCGGGTTGAAGAAACCTACGCGCTCAACGAAACGGCCGTCACGGGCGTTACGCGAGTTGGTCACGGTCAGGTGGTAGAATGGGCGCTTTTTCGAGCCGCCACGGGCCAGACGAATGGTTACCATGTGAACATCGTTCCTATAGTCGGTGCTGCAGTTGATACAGCAGCTGGTACTGCAAATCTGAATGCCAAATAGGCACACGGGTGCCCAAAAGGCCGCATATTCTCGGGGAATACACGGACATTTGCAAATGACTTTTTCGGCAAGGCCCTGCCCTGCCGTCCAGATCTGCCGGTTGAGCCGCGAAATCCGCGGCCATTGCCCCGCCACGGCGGGGGTTCTGGGCGCCTGCCGGACAAACGGCAGGCCCCCGGAATAGGGGTTACAGCTTCGGCATGCCGCCGCCCGGCAGCATCCCGCCAAGGCCGCGCATCATCTTGGCCATGCCGCCCTTGGCGGAGAATTTCTTCATCATCTTCTGCATTTGCTTGTGCTGCTTGATCAGGCGGCCGACGTCCTGCACCTGGGTGCCGGAACCGATGGCAATGCGGCGCTTGCGCGAGCCGCTGATCAGCTCCGGATCACGGCGCTCGGCCGGGGTCATGGAGTTGATGATCGCTTCCATCTGCTTGAACTGCTTCTCGGCGGCGCCCTGGGCGTTGCCCATCTGCGACAGGTTGACCCCACCGATGCTCGGCAGCTTGTCCATCAGGCCGCCGAGGCCGCCCATGTTCTTCATCTGCTGCAGCTGGTCACGGAAGTCTTCGAGGTCGAAGCCCTTGCCCTTCTTCAGCTTCTTGGCCAGCTTGTCGGCCTTGGCCTTGTCGATGTTCTGCTCGGCCTGCTCGATCAGGCTGAGCACATCACCCATGCCGAGGATGCGCGAGGCGACGCGGTCGGGGTGGAACGGTTCGAGGGCTTCGGTCTTCTCGCCCATACCGATGAACTTGATCGGCTTGCCGGTGATGGCACGCACCGACAGCGCGGCACCGCCACGGGCGTCACCGTCGACCTTGGTCAGCACCACGCCGGTCAGCGGCAGCGCCTCGCCAAAGGCCTTGGCGGTGTTGGCGGCGTCCTGGCCGGTCATGGCGTCGACCACGAACAGGGTCTCGATCGGCTTGACCGCGGCATGCAACGCCTTGATCTCGTCCATCATGTCGGCGTCGATGTGCAGACGGCCGGCGGTGTCGACGATGACCACGTCGATGAACTTCAGCTTGGCTTCGCGGATGGCCGCTTCAGCGATGGCCACCGGCTTCTGGCTGATGTCGGACGGGAAGAAGGTGACGCCGATGTCGTTGGCCAGGGTTTCCAGCTGCTTGATCGCCGCCGGGCGGTAGACGTCGGCGGACACCACCATCACGCTCTTTTTCTTGCGCTCCTTGAGGAAGCGCGCCAGCTTGCCGGCGGTGGTGGTCTTACCGGCGCCCTGCAAGCCGGCCATCAGCACCACGGCTGGCGGAGCGGCGTTCAGTGCGAGGTCTTCGTTGGCCGCGCCCATCAGGCTTTCCAGCTCGGCCTGGACGATCTTCACGAACGCCTGGCCCGGGGTCAGGCTGCGCGACACCTCGGTGCCGACTGCACGGTCCTTGACGCTGTTGACGAAATCCTTGACCACCGGCAGGGCAACGTCGGCCTCGAGCAGGGCCATGCGCACTTCGCGCAGCGTGTCCTTGATGTTGTCTTCGGTCAGCTTGGCCTTGCCGGTGACATGGCGCAGCGTCTGTGACAGGCGGTCGGTCAGGTTTTCGAACATGGTGATCCTTTCAGGCCCAGTAAAAGCCGAGGTTTGTCAGGCGCCCAGGGGGGAATGCATACCCGCCGGGCACAGCAAGGCGGCGATTATAGCGAAGTGCGGCGGCGGCGCACACCTTGCTGGCGGCCTGGTAGATATTCGGTGGCTGTGCCGGCCTCTTCGCGGGTGAACCCGCTCCCACAGGGCCTGCACCACATTCGAAACCGGCGCCGTACCTGTGGGAGCGGGTTCACCCGCGAATGCCGCACCGCAGTCTGCCAGTCTTCCTAGACCAGCGCGATCTATGCCAAACTCCGTCTCTTTAAGGCTCGCCAACCAGGACTTATGTTCTCCTCACCCAGCCTCATCCCCAACCTGATCGCCGCCGGCCTATATATAGCAGCGGCCATCTACCAGGGCTCTTACCTTGCCCAGAACCGCAAGGCCGACAAGCGCCTGCTTGCCCTGCTGGGTACCTTCGCGGTATTCGCCCAGGCCGGTGCGCTGTTCTTCCAGCTGATCACCCCGCTGGGCCTGAGCCTGGACTTCTTCAGTGCCGCCAGCCTGATCGCCGTGGCCGTCATCGCCCTGACCCTGCTGGCCTGCTTGCGCATACCCGTGGAAAACCTGCTGGTGCTGCTGTTCCCGCTGGGCGCGGTGACAGCGCTGCTGGCCCAGTTCGCGCCCCCCGGCACGGTGCCGCTGGTCAACGAAGAGCCGGGTATCCTCGCGCATATCCTGCTGTCGATCCTGGCCTATGGGCTGTTCACCATTGCGGTGTTCCAGGCCCTGCTGTTGCTGCTGCAAGACCGCCAACTGAAGAACAAGCACCCGTCCGGGCTGATCCGCAACTTCCCGCCGCTGCAAACCATGGAAAGCCTGCTGTTCGGCTTCCTCTGGGCTGGCTGGTGCCTGCTGTCGCTGTCGCTGATCTCCGGCTGGCTGTTCCTCGACAACCTGTTCGCCCAGCACCTGGTACACAAGACCCTGCTGGCCTGTATCGCCTGGGTGGTGTTCAGCGTGCTGCTGTGGGGCCGCACCCGCCTGGGCTGGCGTGGCCACAAGGCCATCCGCTGGACGCTGGCCGGTTTCTGCCTGCTGATGCTGGCCTATTTCGGCAGCAAGCTGGTTCGCGAATTCATCCTGCATATCTGACGGCCGCCCATGGATACCCTGCCGTACGCACCGCTATTCGGCACCCTGGCACTGGCCCTGTTGTGGTCGGCGCTGTTCACCGCGGTGGATGCCGCCCGCCTGCAACTCAATGGCACGCTGCGCACCGGCGAGGACGGCCAGCCCGTGCTGCCGGCCCAGGCCCTGGTGCTGTGCGCCAGCCTGGGCAAGCTGCTGGTGCTGGGCCTGGCCTGCCTGCTCGGCCAGCGCCATAGCGGCGAGCACGGCTTCTGGCTGGCCGGGTTGGCCGCCACCCTCGTCCTGCTGGTATTTGCCGAATACCTGCCGCGGCGCCTGGCCCGGCGCAACCCGCAGGCGTTCGTCAGCCTCGGCACCAGCCTGCTGAAAGTACCCCTCGCCCTGCTGCAACCGCTAGCCTGCCTGCTGGATGGCATTGCCAAGCTGATCCTGCGTCCGTTCCGCGTGCAACCCACGGCCGTGGCCCTGCACCCGCAGGAAGCCGACGAATTCGACGAGGATGAGGAACACGAAGCACCGCGCCACGGCCTGCTCGACGGCCTGCAGTCACTGGACAAGATGACCGTCAACGACATCCTGGTACCGCGCAACGAAGTGGATGGCATCAGCCTCGACGAGCCGATCGAACGCATCATCGAGCAACTGATCGTCAGCCGCCACACCCGCCTGCCGGTGTACCACAGCGACATCAACCAGGTTGAAGCAATCCTCAATACCAAGCTGATCAGTCACCTGCTGCCCAAGGCCGAGCTGACCCTGGAGATGCTGCTCGGCGCCTGCTACGAGCCCTATTTCGTACCCGAGAGCACGCCCCTGCAAATGCAGCTGCTGAACTTCCACAAGCAGCAGCGCCGCCTGGGCGTGGTGGTGGACGAGTACGGCGAGGTGCTGGGCATCGTCACCCTGGAAGACATCCTCGAAGAGATCGTTGGCGAGTTCGAGGATGAACACAGCCTGGACAACCCCCACGTGCACCCACAGCCCGATGGCACTTTCGTCATTGACGGCACCGCTTCGCTGCGTGAAATCAACCGCAGTCTGGGCTGGCACCTGCCCTGCGACGGCGGGCCGAAAACCCTCAACGGGCTGGTCACCGAAGCGCTGGAAAGTATCCCGGAAAGCGCCGTTTGCCTGAAGATCGGCCGCTATCGCCTGGAAATCCTCGAAACAGAGGACAATTGTGCCAGCAAGGTACTGGTGTGGACCGTGACCCGATAGCTATACTCGGGTCACGCTTACCCAGCCCCGCCGTCCCGCCTGCTACCCGCACCCGGCGCTCCACGGCCAGTCCGCTCCACTGACACGCCCCGCGGTCCTGCTTCAACACCCCGAACAGTGCCCGCCCCCGCCCCTATCCCCCTTGGGCTATCGTCAGTCGGGCGCACACAACAACAAAACGCTCCGGCGCCCGCGCCACCGTGCCTGCCCTTTTGCATTGCACGCCGCGGGGCTTATCCCAATGGAGCCGGACCAGACTGTCAGGGACCTATTCAATGACAACCAGCAGCACCTATGCCGAAGCGCCTGCCGCGCCGGTCAACTCGCCCGCGCGGGTAGCCACCGCCAGCTTTATCGGCACCGCCATCGAGTTCTACGATTTCTACGTCTACGCCACTGCCGCCGCCCTGGTGATCGGCCCGGTGTTCTTCCCGTCCGGGTCGGGCACCGCGCAGATGCTGGCGGCCTTTCTCACCTTCGGTATCGCCTTCCTGGCGCGCCCGCTGGGTTCGGCACTGTTCGGCCACTTTGGCGACCGTATCGGCCGCAAGTCGACCCTGGTCGCCTCGCTGCTGCTGATGGGCGTGTCCACCACGGCCATCGGTGTGCTGCCAGGATATGAAAGCATTGGTGTATGGGCGCCGATCATCCTCTGCCTGCTGCGCTTTGGCCAAGGCCTGGGGCTGGGTGGCGAATGGGGTGGCGCGGCCTTGCTGGCCACCGAGAACGCGCCCGAAGGCAAGCGCGCCTGGTTCGGCATGTTCCCGCAGCTGGGCCCGTCGATCGGCTTTTTGGCCGCCAACGGCCTGTTCCTGACCCTGGCCCTGGTGCTCAGCGATGAGCAGTTCCGCGAGTGGGGCTGGCGCATTCCGTTCCTGCTCAGCGCCGCGCTGGTACTGGTGGGCCTGTATGTGCGCCTGAAGCTGGAAGAAAGCCCGGTATTCGCCAAGGCTGTCGCCCGCCACGAGCGGGTGAAAATGCCGGTGGTCGACCTGTTTTCCAGATACTGGCTGCCGACCCTGCTGGGCGCAGCGGCGATGGTGGTGTGCTACGCGCTGTTCTACATCTCCACGGTGTTCTCGCTGAGCTATGGCGTGACCACGCTGGGCTACAGCCGCGAAACGTTCCTTGGCCTGCTGTGCTTCGCGGTGGTGTTCATGGCCCTGGCCACACCACTGTCGGCCTGGCTCAGCGACCGCTACGGGCGCAAACCGGTGCTGATCGTCGGCGGCCTGCTGGCAGTGGCCTCGGGCTTTACCATGGAGCCGCTGCTGACTTCGGGGTCGACCGCAGGTGTGGCGCTGTTCCTGGCCATCGAACTGTTCCTGATGGGCGTGACTTTTGCGCCGATGGGGGCACTGCTGCCTGAACTGTTCCCGACCCACGTGCGTTATACCGGCGCTTCGGCGGCCTATAACCTGGGCGGCATCGTCGGCGCCTCGGCGGCACCGTTCTTTGCCCAGAAGCTGGTGAGCATGGGTGGGTTGAGCTGGGTGGGGGGTTATGTGTCGGTGGCGGCGGTGATCAGCTTGATTGCCGTGCTGTGCCTGAAAGAGACCCGCAATACCGAACTTTGAACAGTTGGGGGCGCCCTGCGCCCCATTCGCAGCACAAGGCTGCTCCTACAGGGGGATGCGTTGCCCTTGTAGGAGCAGCCTTGTGCTGCGAATGGGCTGCAACGCAGCCCCAATCGGATCAGAACTCGACCTTGACCGCCTGCGAAGCACGGGTCGCCTTGGCACGCGCCGCTTCGACCGACTCATCACGCGCCAGGCACACGCCCATGCGGCGGGTACCGTTGATTTCCGGCTTGCCGAACAGGCGAATGGCGGTATCCGGCTCGCTCAGCGCCGCACCCAGGTTGGCAAAGCTGGTCTGCTGCGACTGCCCCTCGGGCAAGATCACCGCCGAAGCAGAAGGGCCGAACTGGCGCACTACCGGAATCGGCAGGCCAAGAATGGCACGGGCATGCAGGGCAAACTGCGACAGGTCCTGGGAAATCAGGGTCACCAGGCCAGTGTCATGCGGGCGCGGCGAGACTTCGCTGAACCACACCTGGTCGCC
Source organism: Pseudomonas sp. ABFPK (assembly GCF_001586765.1). Classification (NCBI taxonomy): domain Bacteria; kingdom Pseudomonadati; phylum Pseudomonadota; class Gammaproteobacteria; order Pseudomonadales; family Pseudomonadaceae; genus Pseudomonas; species Pseudomonas sp. ABFPK. The sequence continues at coordinate 89,895 of NZ_LQXW01000011.1, forward strand.
CTTCACGAACAGTTCCACGCCAAACAGGCCACGACCACCCAGGGCATCGGTGACCGCCTTGGCCACCCGCTGCGACTCGGCCAGCGCCTTCGGGCTCATGGCCTGCGGCTGCCACGATTCCTGGTAGTCGCCCTTCTCCTGGCGGTGGCCGACAGGCTCGAGGAAGGTGGTGCCACCGACGTGGCGCACGGTCAGCAAGGTGATTTCGTATTCGAAGTCGATGAAGCCCTCGACGATGACCCGGCCTTTGCCGGCGCGGCCGCCTTCCTGGGCGTAGTCCCACGACTTCTGCAGGTCGGCATCGCTGCGCAGCAGGCTCTGGCCCTTGCCCGACGAGCTCATCACCGGCTTGACCACGCACGGGTAGCCGACATCGGCCACGGCCTTGGCGTAGTCTTCGTAGGTGTCGGCGAAGTGGTACGGCGAGGTTGGCAGGTCCAGCTCTTCGGCGGCCAGGCGGCGGATGCCTTCACGGTTCATGGTGAGCTGGGTGGCGCGGGCGGTCGGCACCACGTTGAAACCTTCGTTTTCCAGCTCGACCAAGGTGGCGGTGGCGATGGCTTCGATTTCAGGGACGATGTAGTGCGGCTTCTCGGCCTCGATCACTGCGCGCAGGGCCACGCCATCGAGCATGTTGACCACGTGGCTGCGGTGCGCCACCTGCATTGCCGGGGCATTGGCGTAGCGATCGACGGCGATCACTTCGACGCCCAGGCGCTGCAGCTCGATCACCACTTCCTTGCCCAGCTCGCCACAGCCGCAGAGCAGTACACGGGTCGCGGTGGGCGACAAAGGGGTTCCGATACGGGTCATTTCAGGTCCTCGAAGGCGTCCGGGGCCGCACCAGGCTTGGCGCCGCCCGCTGAAAAAGGACCGCTATTCTACACCATCAACCCGCCACGGCGGCCCGCCGGGCGCGAAATGCCATGGCCAGCCATACGGCGGTGACCCCGGCGAATTTCGAGGCCATGGCGGTGCCGATCACGGCTGGGGTCAGGGCACCGATCATGCCGAAGAAGATGAAGGTGTCCACCGGGATGCTCAGCGCCGAGCTCAGCCACAGGCGGTCGCGCAGCGGTCGGCGGGTGACGCTGAACACCAGCCAGTCGATCAGTTCGGAAATGAAGAAGGCGGTGGCGCTGGCCAGAGCGATGGCCGGTTCCGAGGTGACGTAGGACAGCACCAGCGCCGCCAGCATGGCGACCAGGGCGCCATGGCCGAAGCGGGTTTGCACCATGTCGCGCAGGATGAACACCAGGCCGCCCCAGGCGGACCAGATGATGTCCAGGTGTGGCGCGCTGGAGAAGGCGTAGTTGATCAGCACTACGCTGCTGATGTAGGCAATCAGATAGAACATGGCGGGTAGTCTGTGGGCAAGCCGCACAGATTACCGCTGGCTGGTTCGCGGGTAAACCCGCAGGCACCGACCTCAAGCCATGCACAGGACATGTAGGAGCAGCCTTGCGCTGCGAAGAGGCCATATCTGCAAACGATCACCTTTTGCCTTGCTGGCCTCTTCGCAGCACAAGGCTGCTCCTACAGGGGGCGCGTCAGCCTACAGGATGAGGCCGGCCTCCACGGCCCTTTCATGGCAACGCTTGAGCACAGCCCGGCGCTCGTCGTTGTCCATCCGCCCCCAGCGGCTGATTTCCGCCACGGTTCGCTGGCAACCTGTGCAGATATCCTGCTCGTCCAGTGCACAGATACTCACGCACGGCGAGGCCACCGGTCGCTCCACTACATCACTCATCATCAACCACCAACTCCCGTGCATAACGCTGGGCATTGTGCACATAATGCGCGGCACTGGCCTCAAGCATGCGCTTCTGCTGTTCGGTCAGCTCGCGCACCACCTTGCCCGGCGAGCCCATCACCAGCGAACCGTCGGGGATCTCCTTGCCTTCTGCAATCAGCGCATTGGCGCCAATGATGCAATGCTTGCCGATGCGCGCGCCATTGAGGATGACCGCGTTTATACCGACCAGGCTGTAGTCGCCCACCGTGCAGCCATGCAGCATGGCGTTGTGGCCAACGGTCACGCCCTTGCCCAGGGTCAACGGCGAGCCCATGTCGGTGTGCATCACCGTGCCATCCTGCACGTTGCTGCCTTCGCCAATGTCGATCAGCTCGTTGTCCCCGCGCAGCACCGCGCCAAACCACACGCTGGCATCGGCCTGCAGGCGCACCTTGCCGATCAGCGTGGCGTTGGGTGCGGCCCAACTGGTGGGGTGGCTCTCGACCCGCAGGTCGCCCAGGCGGTATTTCATGCTTGCTCCTCAGGCTGCAACGCAGACGACGGGGTTGGCCCCGCTCAGTTTTCGATGTAACGCTCCGGGGGCTGGTGCAGGCTGATGCCGGCATCGAACAGCAGGTTGACCAGTTCGACGATCATGATCGCCGACAACCCCCAGATCTTGTATTCGCCATAGCGATAGCTGGGCACATACCAGCTGCGCCCCTGGTAATCGATACGGTGGGTATGGTCGCGCGGGTCCTGGCGGAAGAATTCCAGCGGCACGGTGAATACTGCCGCGATCTCGGCATCATTGGCACGGTATTCGACAAAATCGGGGATGAGCCCGACGAATGGCGTCACTTTCAGGCCGTGCAGCGAAATCAGCGGGCTGAGCGGGCCGATCACTTCCACCAGGCCTGGTGGCAGGCCGATTTCTTCTTCGGCTTCACGTAGCGCGGTGAACACCAGGTCCGGGTCTTCCGGGTCGCGGCGGCCACCGGGAAAAGCCACTTCGCCGCCGTGGGTGGACAGGCCCTTGGCGCGCAGGGTCAGGACCAGCTCGGGCGCTTCGCTGCGGGTAATGGGCAAGAGGACCGCCGCTTCGGGGAACCGCCGGTCGGTTTCCAGTGATGCGGGTTGGTGGTTGCTCATTCGGCGAAGTAGCTCGTCCAGCATTGCGCACGCTCATATCCAAGGCCTGCCTTGCATGATGCACCAAAGGCGCGAAGCACCCAAGCCCCGTGCGCTTGCGACGGCACGGCCGGCGCGCCAAGATAGCCCGGAGCAAAAGGAACGACACATGAAATTCTGCAGCGCGTGCGGCCAGCCGGTCACTCAGCGGATCCCCGAGGGCGACAGCCGCCTGCGGTATGTCTGCGAGGTTTGCCAGACCATCCACTACCAAAACCCCAACATCGTCGCCGGCGTGTTGCCGACCTGGGGCAGCCAGGTGTTGCTGTGCCGGCGCGCCATCGAGCCACGCCGCGGCTTCTGGACCCTGCCCGCCGGTTTCATGGAAAACGGCGAAACCCTGGACCAGGCCGCCCGTCGCGAAACCGTCGAGGAGGCCTGCGCCCGGGTCGGCAGCATGAGCCTGTACCAGCTGTTCGACCTGCCACACATCAACCAGGTGCACGTGTTCTTCCGCGCCGAGCTTGCGGACCTTGATTTCGCTGTCGGTGTCGAAAGCCTGGAGGTGCGGCTGTTCGAGGAACATGAGATTCCGTGGGGCGAGCTGGCTTTCCGCACCGTCACTCGCACACTAGAATGCTACTATCGCGATCGCATCGGGCAGCACTACCCCATAGGCCATGAATACCTGCCGCCGATGAACGTCTCGCCCACCACCTAGAAGCCTTCAGGGATACCGTTACATGCGCTGGTTGCTTGCCCTTTTCTGCCTTTGCGTTACCTCGGTGTCCCAGGCGGCCTTCACCGAGACCATCATCCGCAAGCCCCAGCCGGCAGTGCAAACCCCGTCGCCTTCGCAGCAGGCCATGCAACCGCTGATCGACAAGGTGCTGGTGATCAAGTCCGAGCGCCGTCTGCAACTGATCAGCCGTGGCGAACCGCTGAAGACCTACCGCATCTCGCTGGGCAAGCAGCCAAAGGGCGCCAAGGAGCGCGAAGGCGACAAGAAAACCCCCGAGGGCCTTTACTGGCTGGACTGGCGCAAGCAAAGCGACCGTTTCAACCTGGCCATACACATCAACTACCCGAACATCAACGACGCGGCCCGTGCCACTCGTGAAGGGGTGAGTGCCGGCAGCATGATCATGATCCATGGCACGCCGATCAACGACGAGTATCCGGAGTGGTACTTCCACACCCTGGACTGGACGGATGGGTGTATTGCCATGCGTAACCGCGACATGCAGGAAGTGTGGGACCTGGTGCGGGATGGCACGTTGATCGAAATTCGGCCCTGATAGCGGGCCTTTCAACTGATGCTGTAGGAAGCTTCCCACCATCAGGCAAGAACGCGCCCTACAAGCGCTTAGGCCGGGTACTGCATCCAGGCGAACCCCTTAATTTTTAGCATCCACGCAGACGAGTACGAAATCCGTACATCATTTGCGGGGTGCTTCAATGCCGTTCCACATTCATCGCGCCACCTGCTGGGCGCTCACCTGCTGCCTGTCAGGTTTGCTGGCCGCACCACAGGCGTTGGCCGACGACCCGGCCAGCCATCAACTGCGCGATCAGCAGCGCGGGCTGCGACAGCTGGAACAGCAACAGCGCCTGGAACGCTGGCAGCGCCAGCCCGCCCCTGCCGAAAGCCACGACGCCACCGCACCCCTCCCCCACGACCAGCACTGCTGGGCCATCACCGGCGTACGCGTGGCCGGCAACCGCGAGCTTTCCGACTCGGCGCTAACGCCAACCCTCCGCAGGTTCATTACCCCGTGCATGGGTATCGCGGAAATCAACGGGCTGCTGAAAGCCATCACCCAGCGCTATGTGCAAGCCGGATACCCGACCAGCCGGCCCTACCTGCAGCAACCTCCACAAGACGGCGCACCGCTGAACCTGGTCATCGTCGAGGGGTTCGTCGAGTCCATCGAAATGGCCGGCCCCGAGCTGCCCCTGTCCCTCCCCGGCGCCTTTCCCGGCCTGCTCGGGCAGCCACTGTTCCTGCCAGCCCTGGAGCAAGGCCTCGACCAGCTCAACCGGCTGCGCGCTTATGACCTGTCCGCAGAGTTGCTGCCCGGTGAACTGCAGGGCGGCACCCGGGTTGTCGTGCAGCCGCGCAAGGTGGCCTCGCGCGGGCACCTGGACAGCCGCTTCGACAACCGCGGCAGCGACCTGACCGGGCGTCATCGCCTGAACCTCGGCTTCGGCCTGGACAGCCCGCTGGGCCTCAATGATGACCTGCGCCTGTCACTGAACGGCACGGTGCTCGATGCGCCCGGGCAAAGCCAAGGCATCTCGCTGTACTACAGCATCCCCTACGGCGCCTGGACCTTCGCGCTCAGCGCCAGCGAGCTGCGCTACGAGGCGCCGCTCCCCCACAGCCGCCAGGTAGCCGACGGCAGCAGCAGCTACCAGGGCCTGAGCGTCGAGCGGGTGCTGTGGCGCAACCAGCAAGGCATGCTCAGCGCCAGCGCCCGGCTGGACCGCAAGCAGATGGTCAACCGCAGCGCGGGCGCGATGATCGTCCAGCAGAGCCCCACCCTGGTCTGCGTGGAAGCGGGTATCAACCTGCTGTGGCTCCAGGGCGGCCTGTGGAATGGCTACCTCGGTGTCGCCCAGGGCGTCGATGCCTTCGGCGCCGACCGTTCACCGCTGGGAGCGGAACGCCTGCGCCCGGATTTTCGCAAGTACCGCGCCAACCTGCTGCACCTGCGCCAAGGCCCGGCCAGCCACCCATGGCGCTGGCAGAGCGAGCTGGCTCTGCAATACAGCAGTGACCCGCTACCCGCCGTCGAGCAGTTGCTGGTCAGCGACGATTCGGCCGTGCGCGGGTTTCGCCTGCGTACCTACTCCGGTGCCAGCAGCGCCGTCTGGCGCAACACCGCCAGTCAGCCGCTGCCGGAGCGCTGGACGGCTCCCCTGCAGGTGCGCCCCTACATCGGCCTGGACCTGGGCTGGACCCGCACTGCCGAAGGCAAGCCTTCACAACGCCTTGCCGGGGCCACCGCCGGTGCGGAACTGAGCCTGCCCGGCAGCCACCTGCGCCTGGGTTACCAACGCGCGCTGTACGCCAGCGACCTACCCCGCCCGCTGCTGGAACCCGGCTTCTGGGTAGTGGAACTGGCCCTGACCATCTGAATCACCCACAACAAAGAGAACGAGAACATGCAAACACTCTCGCAGTCGTCTTCCCGCCCGGATATCTTGCGCTGGGCCATCTTCCTCGGCCTGCTCGGGCCCGGCGCCGCACTGGCCCAGGGCGGCCTGGCAGCAACCAGCGGCCCCGGCGGTACAGCGGTCATCAACGACGGCCACGGCGTCCCGGTCATCGATATTGTCGCGCCAAACGCCAACGGGCTGTCACACAACCAGTTCCTCGACTACAACGTCGACCGTTCAGGATTGGTGCTGAACAATGCCACCCAGGCCGGGCAGTCGGAACTGGCCGGTGCCCTGGCGGCCAACCCGCAATTCCAGGGCCAGGCCGCCTCGACCATCCTCAACGAGGTGGTCAGCCGCAACGCCTCGCTGATCGAAGGGCCGCAGGAAATCTTCGGCCGCCCGGCCGACTACATACTGGCCAACCCCAATGGCATCACCCTCAACGGCGGCAGTTTCATCAACACTACACGCGCCGGCTTCGTGGTGGGTACCCCCGAGTTCGAGGGCCAGCAACTGAAGTACCTCGACACGCTCAACGCCAGCGGTACCCTGCAAGTGCTCGAGGGCGGCCAGCGAAACCCCAACGGCGCCCTCGAGCTGATTGCCCCGCGCGTGGACAGCAAAGGGCTGCTGATGGCGCGCAACTCCATCGATATCACCGTGGGTCGCAACCGCATCGACAGCAGCAGCGGCGAAATTGTCGAGCACCTGCCCGGTACCCCTTCCAGCATCGATGCCAGCCTGTTCGGTGCCATGCGCGCCGGGCGCATTCGCGTGGTGAGCACCGCAGAAGGTGCTGGTGTGCGTGTGGGGGCATCGCAGCTGCTTGGCATCGACGGGGTCGACATCCAGTCGGCCGGCGCCCTGCAGGTCAGCGGCAAGGCCGACACCCCCGTCGAACTGCACAGCGAACAGGGCGATCTGCGGCTGACCGCTGCCGATGATCTGACACTTGAAACCGTCGATGGGCAGGCTCGGCGAATCGAGGCCAAGGCGGGCAAGAAGCTCACGCTGGATGCCACAACCCGCGAGAACATCGAGCGCGACAGCGACAGCTGGAACAAGAAGTTCCTGTTCGTCACCCGCGAAACCTACAACCGCGAAACTACCACTACCCAGCAGCAGCAACAGGGCAGCCGCTTGCAAGGCAAGGACAGCGTGCTGCTGCAATCCGCTGACGACATGCGCCTGGTGGCTGCCAAGGTGGATTCTGGCAATGAGCTGACCCTCGACAGCGGCGCCAACCTGGCCATCGCTGCCGGCATCGACAGCCAGCACACCGAAGAGCAGGTTCGCCACCGCAAGGACTTGTGGCGCGGTGACAGTGATACCGACCAGTACAAGGAAACCGCACAAGGCAGTGCGCTCCAGGCCCAGCGCATGACGCTCAAGGCCAAGAATACTGTCGATGTGAAGGGGAGCAGCCTGCACAGCCGCGGCGACATGGCGATCGAAGCCAAGGAGGCAAACATCGCTACCACCGCCCTGCAGCAGCGCGGTACCCGGCGCGACTATCGCGGCGACCTGGTATCCGGCACCTTCTTTGGCGACCGCAAGGGTAACGACAGCAAAGGCCAGGCCGTTGCCGGCAGCAGTGTCACGGCGGATGGCAAGCTTACCGTGACAGCTGACCAGGTAGCCATCAAGGGCAGTACCGTGTTCGGCAAGGAGGACTCGGTGCTTTACAGCACAAAAGGTTCACTGGCCATCGAAGCCGACCATGGTCGCACCACCTCTACCGACCGTACCAGCGACAGCAAGCTGTTCGGCCTGATTGGCAGCGACCGCGAGAACACCGAGCGTACGCAACAGGTGCTTACCAGCGACGTCAGCTCGGCCACCAATCTGCGCCTGGCCAGCGCCGAGGAAATGCGCATCCAGGGCGCCAAGGTCGTAGCGGGCGAGCACCTGCAGGTAGAGGCCAAGGGCGACCTGCTGATTACCAGCGCGCAAGCGGTTGACGAGCGCGAAACCCGTAACCAGCAACGTGGTTTCACCGCCAGCGCCAAGCAGACCCAGGAGGCCGAGGATGGCAAGCCCGAGTCCCGCCAGTATTCGGCCGGCATTGCCTATGACGTCGCCACCAGCAGCAGCAGGCAGCGCACCACCAGCCAGGTCGCCAGTGAGCTCGGGGGAGCTTCGGTGAGCCTTGGCAGCGGGGCTCACCTGCAGGTCAACGGTTCCACTGTGAAGGCCGCCGCAGGCGACCTCGATGTGCAGGCCCAAAAGGTGACGCTGGGAGCAACCCGCAATGACCGCGACAAAACCACCAGCACCACCCGCAGTGGCGGCGGTTTGACGGTGACCGGCGGCATCGACCGGCTGGGCAGCTTGTTCGAAGGCCATCACAACCGCCAGGCGCAGACTGAACGCGACAGCAAGGCGCAACGCAGCACATTGCAGGCCAGCGGCGACCTGAAGCTCAAAGGCGATGAACTGGTCACCGAGGCCGCACGCGTCAAGGCTGGCAACACTCTGCAGGTAACTGCCAAACGCATCGACAACCGCGCGGTGCAGGATACCGAGGAACGTGAACAAAGCCGTGACGACTGGTCGGGCAGCCTCGGCGCCAGTGTCGAGTATCGCGACCTTACCCGCCCCATCGAACGCCTGGTGCTGGGCGAAGAAGCCGCACGCTTCCAGCAAGCCTCCCCCGAAGACGCCATGGCGCCGCCCAGCGTTGGCGCCGACATGACCGTGGACCACCTCAAGCGCCTGGAAAACCAGCGCCGCGGCTTTGCCCAGGTGAGCGAGTTGTCCGGGGCCAAGGTTGAAGTCAAGGCCGACAACATCACCGACCAGGGTACCGCCTGGCGCGCCAACGCCGGCAAGCTGCAGATCGAGGCCCGACAACACCAGATGCAGGCGGCCGAGAACACCCAGGAAAATACCGTGCAACGCCTGGCCTACGGCGGCGATGTGCGCCTGGACACCAGCACCGGCGAAGACCTCAATGTACGCGCCGCCGGCAAAGGCGGCTCGCTGGACAAAAAGGACAGCACCAGCAGCGCCGTACCCGGCAGCCTGTATGGGCAACAGGGCATCCAGGTGCAACTGGGCAGCTCAGGGCATTATGAAGGGACGCGCATCGATGGCGGTGAAGGCAGCGTGGTCATGAGCAGTGCCGGTTCGCTGACATTGCCCCAGGCAACCGACCAGGTCGAACAGCAGTCACGCCAGCTCGACGGCAATGCCTGGGCCAAGGTCGGCAACCGCCCGGGCAGCACCGGCGTCGATGGCCGGGGCTACCTCGACCATGGCCAGAACCAGAGCACACAGCGCAAGGCCCAGGTGGCGCAGATCGACGCCAAGGGCCAGGTACAACTGAGCAGTGGCGGCGACCTGTTGCTCGAAGGCACCCGCATTGGCAGCCGTGAGGCCAAGACCGGCGACATTCAACTGCAAAGCGGCGGTCGGCTGCAGGTCAAGGCGGCCAGCGACACCCAGAACGCTACCGGCGCCAAGATGGGCGGCGGCGTGGAGCTGGCGGTCAAGGCTGGCGACACCAAGGGCGGTGCCATCGGAGGCCACTTCAGCCACGGCAAGCAGGACGAAGAGGCACGCCAGGCGGTGAATGCCCTGTTCGCAAGCAACGGCACAGTGACCCTGGGCAGCAGCGCCCGCGAGAATGTCGCCCTGCACCTTGAGGGCCTGCAGGCCTCGGCCGAACAGATAACCCTCGACGCATCGAATGGCGGCATGCTGGTGGAAGCGTCCTCCAGCCAGGAGCGACGTGACAACCTCGACATCACCGCCGGCGCCGGCTTCGACATGGCCAAGGGCGCGCTCGACACCCGCGGCCTGCATGGCCGCCTCAAGGTGGAGCTCGACAAGCGCGACAACCTCACCTGGAATGCCAGCGACCTGCGCGCCGAGCGCATCGACTTGCAAAGCCGCGGCGATACCCGCCTCGAAGGCGCCACCGTGGAAGCTGGGCATATCAAGGGAATGATCGATGGCGACCTGCGTATCGCCAGCCGCAAGGACAGCGTCGATACCCTGAGCGTTAAAGGCGATGCCCGCCTGAGCCAGGAGAAAAACCCGCGGGGCTACGTCAACGCGGCCACTTCGATGGCAGGGCCGCTGGGGAGCAAGGTGAATGAAAAAGCTGGCTCCGCCCTGAGCAAGGCAGACCCGGGGCTGTCGCCCACTTTCAGCCTCGACGTGTCGCACGCGCAGCGCGACAGCGTAGGCCAGCAGGCCACGCTCAAAGGTAGCGACGGCATCGACCTGCAGGTTGGTGGCAACGCTCAGCTGGTGGGGGCACGCTTGCAGTCGGCCAAAGGCGATGTGGTACTCGACGCCAACTCGGTTAGCCGGGAAACACTGAGCGGTAACGACTATCGCCGGGATGTGTCGATCGATGCGTCCAACTCGCCAGTGGACCTGGGCACCGCGGTGGCCGAAATGGCCAAGGGCAAGGGCGCGGCGGATGGGGAAAATGCACTGGACCTGGGGTTGTTGAGGACCAGCGGGCACAATCGCAGTGAGCAGTGGGCTTCGAGTGTGCAGGGCAAGAAAAACTGAGGCAGGCGCCGCGCTGGAGGGCACGGGCTTCGCCCGTGTTCGCGGGTAAACCCGCTCTCATGGAACTCATTGGTTCAGTGAGTTTTTGTAGGAGCAGCCTTGTGCTGCGAAGAGGTTGGTACTGACAAAGCCTGATTATTGCTCGTACCGGCCTCTTCGCAGCACAAGGCTGCTCCTACAAAGGACGGGTCAGAGTCGATTGGATAAGTTGTAGGAACCGAGCCAGTTTGCCGGCGACAACATCTGTCTACCAGCGCAAATCCCGCTGCCCTGCCAGCGCCTGCGGTCCAAGCCACTGCACCCCACGCAGCAAAGGCGTCAGCGCCGCCTCCGGCTGCAACTCGACCACCACCTGCGCCCGGCGCGCGGGCAGGTCAGCATCCACGGCCAACTGATGCTGCCCCTGCTGCGCCAACTGCCCGCGCAGGTGCCAGCCGCTGCGGCAGTCCATTTCCAGCCAGCCCTGCCCCAGGCCCAGTGACCAAGGCTCGCTCAGGGCAAGGTCGGTTACCGTCATGCGGCCTTCGCTGGCACGGCATTGCCGCCCTGCCCCCTGCACCCGCAACGTGCCCTGCCACTGGCCGGCCAAACGGTAATCCGTCGCCACCGTCGCCTGGGCCCCCATGGCCGTCGCCTCCAACCGCCAGCGCCATGGCCAGCCTTCGACGCGCAACTGCCAGGCCTGGCCCTGAAAGCCCAGCTGTGCATCCGCCTGCAAGCGCCAGGGCTGCACCGCCCAACGCAATGGCCCGACCGGCCCCAGTTGCTGCGCCTGGCCTTGCCACAGGCTGCCGCTGACCTCACGCGCTGGCAGGCCTATCCCGCGCACCACCCAGCTGGCCGGCAGTTCCACCAGCAATGTCACGGTGAATACCAACAGCACCCACACCACACTTCTTCGGCTCATGGCCGCACCACCAGGTCGAAGCGCAATCTCTTTTCATGCTGTTCCAGCCCCCACTGCAATGGCTGTACGCCTTCTGCACGCAGGGTCTGCAACCAGCCTTGCAGCACTCGCTCGTCGGCCACCTGCCCACGCAGTTGCCAGGTCTTGCCCTGCGCATCGACCTCGGCCAGTTCGATCTGCCGCGCCTGGGCCGACTGGTGTAGCCGCTCCAGGCTCAACCCCGGGCCGCCTTGAAGGCTGGCGGCCTGTTCGGCCAGCCCGCGCCACTGGCTGAGCTCGCGCCATTGCGCAAGGCCTGCGCGCAGGGCCAGGAAAGCCAGCAAAACAGCAATCAGTAGCCAGGCGAACTTCAAACGGTGACGCTGTATCCAGTTCCGGTTCATGAGGCGGCTCCCAGGTCGAACATCACTTGGCCGTCCTGCACCTGAACGGAGGCCCCGGCAGCTGTCGCCATGTCGCTCCATGGCGGCGTACTGCCGTCACCCTCCAGCCGCAGGTGCCAACGCTGGCCGTCGAAACGTACCGCTTGCAAGTGCCAGCCGGGATGGTCACGCAGCCATGTCTGCAGCGCCGCCTGCAAGTCTTCAAGCTGTCGTGTACGCAGTTGCTGTTGTAGTTCACTTTCGCGCAGGCGCTTGAGGGCCTGCGCGGCGTGCCGGGGGCTGGCCTGCTCACCGGTCACGGCGATGACCTGGCTGCGCCAGAGTTGCGCCTGGGCCCACTGCTTGTTCAACCACAGCCCGCCCCAGACGGCAGCCAGTACCAGGCAGGCCGCGAGCAGCCGTTGCTGTGGCCGGGAAACCACCGGCAGCGAACGCACCTTGCGGGTACGCTCGAACAGGCCTGGCAATAAATCGAGCGGTGCCAGCGTACTGGGCCAGTCTCCGCTCAGCGAAACCTTTTGCAGCTCCGCCCACGGTTGCCGTGGCACCTCGCCCAGTGCATCCGGCCAGGCCAGCCAGTGCTCCTGCCCGCCTTCGGCCAGCCCTTTGTACAAATACATGCCGGATGTGCGCTGCCATTGCCAGGCACGTCCCGCCTCGGGCGGCGGCAGCAGCTGTAGTTCTGCCCAGCAACGTGCCACCTGCAAGCCCCATTCGGCGCACTGCCCGCGCCAGTCCTCCAGTTGCTGACGAGCCACTACCAGTAACCGAAGATGGCCGGGCTCGCGGGCCAGGCAGGCGCATGTCACCTCGTCGACTGCCTGCAGCAAGCGGTCTTCGAGCAACAGCGGCCATTCTTCACGCTTGAGCCCCGGCGGTGCCGGCACGCGGAAGTAGCTGCAGGTCTCGGCAGGCAGGATCAACGCCACACGGGCTTGCAGGTTCGCCGGGGGCTCGCCCTGCCCATGGCGTTGCACAAGGCCGCCCTCGGCCAGCGCCCAGTGCCAGACAACGCCCGGTCGCAGCAACAGCCACGACTGGGCCGGGCTGCGCCGCCGCCATTCAAACTTCATGAGCGCCCCCAAGGGAGGGCGAAAGTGCAGACATAGGGTGCTCCGTCACGCTGCAGTTCCAGACGCACGCCACGGCCGGGGTGCGCAGGTTGGTCGGAAGGCCAGGCCAGCCAGCGGCCGCCCTGGTAATAAAGAACATTCATGGCGCTGACCCGGTCGAGCCGCTCGCGCTGGACCCAGCGTGGGGCGGCGGCGGCATAGAGATCGGCCGAGCTTTCCAGCAGCAGGCGCTGCTCACGCGCCTCGAAGCGCAGGCGCTGGCGCTGCAGGCGCGAGCCGCCTTCGGCTTCCGGCATGCCAGTGATGGCGACCCAGAGCAACTGGTTGCTTGCCGGTTGCCAGTCCAGCCAGCGGCTGGCCAAGGGCAGGCGCTGGTCGTAGACACGGCGCATTACCGGGCTGTCGAAGCGACGCTCCAGGGCCAGGCAGAAATCCAATACCGAGGTTTCCTGGTTGGTGACCTGCAGGCGTTCGCGAACCTTGAGCCAGCCGTTGACCAGGGCGGCGAGCATGATGCCGAGCACGGCGGTAAGTGCCAGGGCTACCATCAGCTCGATCAGGGTAAGGCCGGCCTGGCGGTGCCTCGTGGGTAGACATCTGCGCGGGGGGTTGAACTGGGCATCTGTGGGAGCGGGTTCACCCGCGAACACCGGCGAAGCCGGTGCCATGCACCGCGGTGCCTGCTTCGCGGGTAAACCCGCTCCTACAGGGACCGCGCACGCTTCACGATCTCTGTAACTCATGGCCGCTCCAGAAACACGGTGTACTGGCCTAGCGGCAGGCGCTGGTCGCGGTCGGCGAACAACAGCAGCTCGCCACGGCGCAGGTCGCGTACGCGGGTGCGGCGCAGTTGCAGTTGCCAGTGGCAGCGCTGGCCGCCCTGGCTCAGTTCACCGCCAACCTGGTTTTCAGCTGGCCAGTACTGCTCGACGGCAAAGCGGGTTTGCAGTTCTCGCGCGCATAGCAGGCCAAGGCGGTGTTGCTGCAGGTTGTCCTGCACCGCCAGGCGCTGGCGCAAAACCTGGCTGGTGATCACCGCCAGCACCGCGGCAATCGCCAGGGCCACGGTCACCTCCAGCAGGGTGAAGCCACGCTGATGCCGCTTCATGGGGCGACCACCACCTGCATGCGGCCATCGCGGCTCCAGGCCCATTGCTGGCTGCCATCGGCCCAACGCCAGCGCACCTTGCCTGGTTGCGCCCAGCCATGTGGGGTGAACAACAGGCGCGGCTGCGGGCTGGCCGGCCAGTCCGGGCGCAGCCCCTTGGGCCAGTCACCAAGGGCGACTGCCTCGACCACCCAGCCATTACCCTCGCGCCGGACGAACTCCGGACGCTGGCCATTCCAGCGCAGCCCGCGCAGCTGCCCGGCATGCCGGGCCAGCGCGGCCTGCGACCGGGCCTCGCTCGCCAGCCGTTGCAGCGCCTGGTCGACACTGGCCTGGCTGTTGCCGAACCCGGCCACCGCCAATCCGGTCATCAGCCCAGCGATGGCCAGCACCACCAGCAATTCGATCAGGCTGAAGCCCCGCTGACGACGCACCCGTTACAGTTCCCAGTTACCCAGGTCGGCATCCTGGCCTTCGCCGCCCGGCAGCCCGTCGGCACCCAGCGAGTACACGTCGACCCGGCCATGTTCGCCGGGCATGCGGTACTGGTAAGGGGTGCCCCACGGGTCTTCCGGCAGGCGGCGCACGTAGCCGTCGCTGCGCCAGGCCCGCGGCAGCGGCTCCTGGGCCGGCTTTCTCACCAGCGCGGCCAGGCCCTGCTCGCTACTGGGGAAGCGCAGGTTGTCCAGGCGGTACATGTCCAGCGCTTGCTCCAGGGTGGCCAGGTCGGCCATCACCTTCTGCTTCATGGCCTTGTCCTGGTTGCCCAGCACGCTGGGCGCGACCACGGCGATGAGCAGGCCGATGATGAAAATCACCACCATGATTTCCATGAGGGTGAAACCGCGCTGGCGGTTACGTCGATGCTGCATGGCAGTACTCCTTGTCGTCACAGTTGCAGGCCCTGGTTGAGTTGCATGATCGGCAACAGCACCGCCAGCACGATGAACAGCACCACGGCGCCCATCACCAGGATCATCAGGGGTTCGAACAGCGCCATGGCGGTATCGACCTGGCGGGCGAAGCCGCGCTCCTGGTCATCGGCCACGCGCTCGAGCATGTCGGCCAGGGTGCCGCTGGCCTCGCCGCTGCCGACCATGTTCACCAGCAGCGGCGGGAACTGCTGGCAGGCATCCAGCGCGCGATGCAGGCTGGTGCCGCCCTGAACTTGCTGGCGCACCTGCTCCATGGCCAGGCGGATACGGCGGTTGCCGACGGTTTCGGTGGCCACTTGCAGGGCTTCGAGCAGGGCCACGCCACTGCCGCTGAGGATTGCCAGGCTGCGTGCCAGGCGCGCGCTTTCCAGCACCTGCAGCAGGTTGCCTATATGTGGCAGGCGTAGCAGCAGCTGGTCACGGCGCAGGCACCAGTGCGGCTTGCGCAGCAACCAGCCGCCGAGCGCGCCAAGCAACAGGGCCAGCGCCAAAAGCCAGGGCCCGGCCTGCACCAGCCCTTGGCTCAGGCCGATCAGCAACGAGGTAATGAGCGGCAGGCTCTGCCCGGCATGGGCGAATTGTTCGGTGAGCTTGGGTACGACGAAGGTCATCAGGCCTACCACCACGGCAAGCGACACCCCCATCAACACGGTGGGGTAGATCAGCGCGGTACGTGCCTTGTGCTGCTGTCGTTGAACCTGCTCCAGGTGGTCAGCGAGGCGGGTCAGCACCTGGGCCAGGCGGCCGGACCGCTCGCCGGCCTCGACCAGCGCGCAGTACAGGCCGGTAAACGGTGCCCCCTGACGTGCCAGGCTGCGAGCCAGGCCCAGGCCTTCGGCCAACGAGCCGCGCAAGGCCACCAGCACACTGTGCAAGGCGGGCTGGCGCAGTTGCCGTTCCAGGGTAGCCAGGGCGTCGACCAGAGGGATACCGGCACCGGTCAGGGTGGCCAGCTGACGAGTCAGTTCGCATAGCTGGACGCGGCTCAGGCGCTGGCGCCGGGGTTGCCGGGTGCCGGCTTCGTGACGCTGCAAGCGGCGGGCGAACAGGCCCTGCTCACGCAACAACTGGCGGGCATGACGTTCGCTGTCGGCCTGCAAGCTGGCCTTGTGGGTCTTGCCGGCGAGGTCGACGGCCTGGTAGCGATAGGTCGGCATGGCTCAGCCCTGCACCACGCGTAGTACTTCGGCCAGGCTGGTCTCGCCACGGGCCAGGCAGTCACTGGCCATCGCCACCAGGCTCTGCCGGCGCCCGGCCAGGTAGTCCTGCATGGCCAGTTCGCTGGCGCCGTCGTACAACAGGCCGATCAGCCCGGCATCCAGTTCGACGAATTCATACAGGCCCAGGCGCCCGACATACCCGCTGCCCTGGCACTGCTCGCAGCCCACCGCGTGGTAGCTGCTGCCCAGCGCTGCCAGCTCGGGCCACAGGTCGCGTTCCGCCGGCTGCAGCGGGTGCGCCACGGCGCAACTGCACAGGCGCCGCACCAGGCGCTGGGCCAGTACGCCGCGCAGGCACGAGGCGATCAGGAACGGTTCGATACCCATGTCGCGCAGGCGGGTCACCGCGCCCACCGCACTGTTGGTGTGCAGCGTGGACAACACCAGGTGGCCGGTGAGGCTGGCCTGCACGGCGATCTGCGCGGTCTCCTGGTCACGGATTTCGCCGAGCATGATCACGTCCGGGTCCTGACGCAGGATCGCGCGCAGGCCGCTGGCAAAGGTCAGCCCGGCACGCGGGTTGATGGCGGTCTGGCCGATGCCGGCGATAGCGTATTCCACCGGGTCCTCGACAGTGAGGATATTGCGACTGCCGTCGTTGAGGCTGTTGAGGCTGGCATACAGGGTAGTGGTCTTGCCCGAACCGGTCGGCCCCGTGGACAGCACGATGCCGTTGGGCCGCGCCAGGCAACTGCGCAGGCCCTGCAACACCGCCGCCGGCATGCCCAGGTTGCCCAGCGCCAGCAGGCTGGCCTGCTTGTCGAGCACGCGCATCACCACCCGTTCGCCGTGGATGCCGGGCAGTGTCGAGACCCGCACATCCACTTCGCGCCCCGCCGCACGCAGGGTGATACGGCCATCCTGGGGCTGGCGCTTTTCGGCGATGTCCAGACGGGCCATGACCTTGATCCGCGACACCAGCATGGCCGACAACGCACGCGGTGGGCGCAACACTTCGCGCAGGTGGCCATCGACCCGCAGGCGCACCACGAGACTCTGCTCGAAGGTTTCTATATGAATGTCCGAAGCGCGCAGGCGCAGGGCCTGGCCGAACAGGCCGTTGATCAAGCGGATCACCGGGGCTTCGTCGTCGCTTTCCAGCAGGTCCTCGATGCGCGGCATTTCGCTCATCAGGCTGTCCAGGTCGACCTGGTCGCCGATGCCCTCGATCAGCGCCTCGGTGGCAGCATCGCCGGCCTGGTACAGCTGGCCGAGGCGTTCGTCGAACAGTGCAGGCTCCAGGTATTCGAGCAGGCTGGGCTGGCCGTGCACGCGCAGCAGCTCCTGCAGTTGGGCGCTGTCGGCGTCGGGCCGCAGCCACAGCTGCCAGCCGTGCTCCGCCGGTGCCATGGCCACCCCGCTCTGCCGTGCCTGGCGATAAGGCAGCATCACCAGTCACCGCCCTCCAGCCGTGCGCGGCTGGAGGGGAACACCTGCAACAGCGGCTTAGCGTTTTGCGCATCCGCAAGGTCGGGCAACTGCAGCGGTGTGGTCTGCTGCAAGGTGCGGTACTTGTCTTCGCTGAGCCCGGCCAGGCTCGGCCCGTCACGCAGGATGCGCGGGCGGATGAACACCATCAGGTTCTGCTTGGTGTTCTTCGTGGCGTCGGAGCGGAACAGCCGGCCCAGGTAAGGGATATCGCCAAGCAGCGGCACACGCTGGTCGCTGGTGCTCAGTTCGTCGCTGATCAGGCCGCCGAGGATCACCAGGCCGTTGTCTTCGACCATGACCTTGGTCTTGATCTCGCGCTTGTTGGTGATCACGTCGCTGGCAGCCGTGGTGTCGGCAATCGACGACACTTCCTGGACGATGTCCAGGCGCACGCTGTTGTCGATGTTGATCTGCGGCTTGATGCGCAGCTTCACCCCGACTTCCTTGCGCTCGATGGTCTGGTACGGGTTGGCGTTGTTCTGCGTCACCGATCCGGTGACGAAGGGCACTTCCTGGCCGACCAGGATCGACGCCTCGGCGTTGTCCAGGGTCAGCAGGGTGGGCGTGGACAGCAGGTTGAAGCCGCTCTTGCCCTTCAGCGCGTTGACCAGCATGGCGAAATTGAAGCCGCCGCCGAAATGGCCGATACCCGCCATGGCGCCGGTGGTGCTGGACAGCAAATCGCCAAGGGCCTCGTTGTCGCCACTGGCAGCGGCCCCGGCGATGCTGGCGATGTTTACCCCGTTGCTGCCGAAATTGACGATGCCGGCACCGAACTTCTCGTCAGCGAACAGCCACTGCACGCCCAGTTCCTGGGCGCTGCTGTCGGATACCTCGGCGATGATCGCTTCGACTACTACCTGGGCACGGCGGATGTCCAGCTGCTCGACGATGGCGCGGTAGGCAGCCAGCTCGCTGTCGGGGCCGACCATGACCACGGCGTTGGTGCCTTCTTCGTATTCCAGGCGGATGCCCGAGCCTCCGGCGACAGGCACTACGGGCCTTTCCTTGCCCTCTCCTTCGCCCGCACCTTCAGAGGGCGCCATGCCTTCCTGGCTGAGCCCGCGCAACACCTTGACCACTTCACCAGCATTGGCATGGCGCAGGTAGATGACCTGGGTACTGCCACTGCCTGGTGCATCCTGGGGGCGGTCGAGCTGACGCAGCAAGCTGGCGATACGTTCCAGGTTGCTGCGCCAGTCGGTAACTACCAACTGGTGCGCTGCCGGATAAGGTGTGATCACACCGACCCGTGGGTCGATCAGGGGCTTGAGAATGCCCAGCACCTGCTCGCTGGCAGCGTTGCGCACATTGAATACCCGCGTGGCCACGCTGTCGCTGCCTTCCCCCTGCTGCCCTCCCGCCTCCACCGGCACAGGCTCCAGGCGGGCGGCCTGGTCGGGAACGATCTTCACGCTGCCGTTGGGCAGGTCGACAGTGGCGTAGCCCTGGGCGCGCAGCTGGGCCAGAAAGATGTCGTAGATGGCATCGGCGTCGTGCAGGTCGACGGTGCGCACGGTGACCTTGCCCTTGACCCGGGGGTCGACGATGAAGGTGGTGCCGGTAATGCGCGACACGCTGTCGATGAACTCGCCCAGTTCGGTGTCGACGAAGTTCACCTCGTACATCGGCGTGCCGTTGTCGTCGAACACCGGCTCTTCAGCACAAGCCATGGACAGGGCCAGGCTCAGCGCGGCCGCCACACAATATCTAACAGGCATCGTTCATCCTTGCCGCTTGAAGCCGGTCACGGCGGGGCGTGGCGGCCAGGGCAGGCGTTCACGCCGCCCCTGGTTGTTGAAAATCAGGCCATCGCTGTCGATGTCCTGCAGCACGATCCCTGGCGCCAGGCGCTGGCCGCGGGCCAAGGTGCGCACCTGCTCGCCATAGCGCAGCACCACTACGCTGGAGCCCAGCGGCTGGGCCTTGAGGCCGCCCAGGTATTGCAACGGCAGGCGGGTGATGGCGATGGCACCGTCGTCGACAGGTACCTGCCAATGGCCGACCATCAAGCCAGGCAACGGTTTGTCGGCCACGGCAGGCGCAGTGGCCGGTTGCGGCTGGCGGCACAGTTGCAGCACGCACTGGGCGGCCAGCCAGCCGGCCAGGGTCAGGCCAGCGCCAGTCAGCAGGCGCGAGGCGAGCATCACGAGGCCAGTTGCCTTGGGTGCCAGCCCGGGTGCCCCTGCACATAGCGCACTTCGGGCAGTTGCAGCGGCGCCAGTTGCCAGTCGGTCGCCTGGCGGGCGAGCCAGGCTTCGACCCGTTGCCACAGCGGCTCGCCGGCCTGGGTTTCGAATTGCAGGCCAAAGGTGCGGCACAGGCCCTGCACCGGTTCCAGGCCACTGATGCGCTTGCCTTGCGGGCTGTAGCTGACACGCCAGGCCTGGCCCTGCCAGCGCGGCAGGTCCTGGCTGTTGTCCAGCAGCAGCGGGTCGCCGAACAGTTGCTCCGCGGCGTTTTCCAGCACTTGTTCGACCTGCCGGGCCGGCGCTTCGACCACCGGTGCCGGGTAGCCACCGGTGAGGCTGATCAGGTGTTCGCGGGTAATGGCCGCCCCGGCGGGCAGCGGGTAGTCATAGCGCAGGCCCGGCAGCAGCACCGGCATGCTGCTGTCATCGGCCAGGGCCTGATGCAGCAGACGGTCCCAGCTGCCGCCCCGGGTGTCGCGGCGCCACAGCGCCTGGGGCGCGCGGGCCAGCGGTTGGTCGAGCCAGGCCGCGTGGCCGGCGCGCTGCTGGCGCAGTTCTGCCTGCAATGCCCCGATACGCTGCTGCGCGGCGGGTGCCAGCTGGTGCTCAAAGGCCGGGTAGAAACGCCCATCGAACTGCCACAACCCCGCCACGCGCTGGCAGCGCAGGCGGAAGGCGCCGCTGCCCCGGCAACCGGCGAACAGCACCGGCACGCGGCGGCCGCTGGCCTGGCTAACCTCGACCGGCGCCGGCCACAGGTCCTGGCCGCGGGCGCACAGCAGCACGTCGATCTGCGGCACTCGCTCGGCCAGCCACAGACCCGGCCCGGTACCGACATCGGCCATGGCCACCACCAGGTCGGCCTCGCTCCGGGCTTGTTCGAACACCGGCTGCAATGACTGGTACCACTGTTTAAGAGAGGCTTTCTGGTCCTGGGCGTAGGGGTCGGTCACGCCGACCACAGCAATACGTGCACCGCCACGTTCGAAGACGTGCAAGGCTTCCAGGCCCAAAGCCCGGCGTTGTGTGTCTGCCAGCCCGGCGCCCAGGGTAACGGTGCCAGCCTGGCGATACAGCGCCGGGCTGCGCTGTGGCCACAGCACGCGCTCGTCGCTGCTGACCCGCGCTTCGCTGCCCAGCAGCTGGCTGCCCTGCAGGCCGCTTTCGCCCTGGGTCAGGTAGGCCAGGCCACTGCCATTCCAGCCCTGGCCGTTTTCCAGGGTCAGGCTGTTGCCCGCCCCAGCCTCGCCGCGCAGTTGCTCGAGCAACGCCGCCAGCACCGCATAGCCGCCCAGCTGGGCAGATGCAGCCTGGCTGGCATCGAGCAATGGCGCCAGTTGCGGGTAGGCGATGCTGGCACTGCTGCCGGTCATCCATGGGGCGCGGCCCAGGTGGCTGACCGGCCCCAGGCGGGTGGCCGGCACCACGGCCTGGCCAGGCTGGCGGGCATCGAGGGTGTCGGCCACGTACAGCAGATCGAGGCTGGCGTTGCCGCCCTGCTGCCCAGGAAGGGCGGAGCAGGCGCCGAGCAACGGTGCCAAGGCACCGATACCCATCCAGCTGATCACTTCGCGCCTGTGCACACTGCTTGCCATCGAACCCGCCATCCTTATCCATGTTCATTCAGGGCCCCGGATGTTGCGGCGTTGGCATTACAGTTTGATGGCAGAAATCCGACAGCCATTCCAAATTGATCTGTAGAGCACGCTTCTAAGAGCGAGTTGTTTTAAAACCCCTTTAACATTTCTGCCAATGAATCATCATATTTGCGCACTAAAGTCGCGGTTCCTCCAACTCAGCCAACATAAGGACACCCTGATGAGTCGAGATACCGGCGACAACCTGGACCGGAACCAAAGCGGCAACCTGCCGATGGCCAGCGTCATGGACGCCTACCTGAGCCGCCGCAGCGTGATGCGTGGCAGCCTGGGCGCCGCCATCGCCATGATTGCCGGTACCGGCCTGACAGGCTGCTTCGACGGTGGTGGTTCCGATCACGATGATCCGGTCACCGAGCCACCCGTGACTGAGCCGGAAGTGCCGAAACTGGCACTGGGCTTTCAGTCCATTCCGGGCTCGCGCACCGACGCCTGCGTGGTAGCCGCCGGTTACAGCGCCTATGTACTGGCGCCCTGGGGCACGCCGATCAACAGCAACGGCAACCCGTGGAAATCCGACGGCAGCAACACCTCGGCCGACCAGGCCAACGCCATGGGCATGCACCATGACGGCATGCACTTCTTCCCCATCAACGGCAGCTCCGAAGACGGCCTGCTGGCGATCAACTTCGAGTACATCGACACCGCCGCCCTGCACCCGGCCGGCCCGACCACCGATGTGAACGGCAAGCGCCCGGTCGAGGAAGTGCGCAAGGAAATCAACGCCCACGGTGCCGGCGTGGTGCGCCTGCAGAAAATCGGCGGCCGCTGGCAGGTGGTCGACAACGACCCGCTCAACCGCCGTTTCACAACCGCCTCGCGCATGGAAATAACCGGCCCCCTGCGCGGCACCGATCACGTGAAGACCAAGTATTCGCCGGACGGCACCCACTGCCGCGGCACCAACAACAACTGCGGCAACGGCTACACCCCCTGGGGTACCTACCTGACCTGTGAAGAAAACTGGCCAGGCATCTTCGTCAACAAAGGTACCCGCCCTGAAGACCAGCGCCGCATTGGCGTGGGCACCTCCAGCGGCCAGTACAAGTGGGAAACCGCAGCCGGTGACAGCAGCGAAGTGGCCGACGAATTCGCCCGTTTCGACGTCACCGTCAAAGGCGCCAGCGCTACCGACGACTACCGCAACGAAGCCAGCACCTATGGCTACATCGTCGAGATCGATCCGTACAACAGCGCCACACTGGCCACCAAGCGCACCGCGCTGGGCCGTTTCCGCCACGAAGGTTGCTGCCCGGGCCTGGCGGTCGCGGGCAAACCGCTGGTGTGGTACATGGGCGACGATTCGAACAACGAGTACCTGTACAAGTGGGTGTCCACCGCTGTGTGGGACGCCGCCGACGCCAACCCCGCCGACCGCCTGGCCACCGGCGCCAAGTACCTCGACCAGGGCAAGCTGTACGTGGCCCGCTTCAATGCCGACGGCACTGGCGTTTGGCTGCTGCTGGACGTGGGCACTGCGACCACTGGCGGCAGCACCTTGGGTGCACTGTATGGCGACCTGCCGGGCATCATCCTCAACACCCGTGGTGCTGGCGATGCCGTGGGCGCAACGCCGATGGACCGCCCGGAATGGACCACGGTCAACCCGCTGAACGGCGACGTGTACCTGACTCTGACCAACAACAGCGCGCGCACCCCGGAAAAGGTCGACGCAGCCAACCCGCGCGGCCCGAACCGTCACGGCCACATCATCCGCTGGCACGACAGCGACGACCAGCTGAGCTTCACCTGGGACATCTTCGTGTTCGGCGCCAACGCTGCCGGTACGGCCGACATCAACCGCTCCGGCCTGACCGAACTGAACCAGTTCGCCAGCCCGGACGGCATGAGTTTCGATAGCCGTGGCGTGCTGTGGTTCGAGACCGACAACGGCGAGAGCACCGTGACCGACTACACCAACGACCAGCTGCTGGCTGTGATCCCCACCAACCTGGTGGATGCCAGCGGCAAGCAGGTGCCGGTGAACGCGCAGAACCAGGTGGACCTGCGCCGCTTCTTCGTCGGGCCGAATGGCTGCGAAGTGACCGGGATTACCTTTACCCCGGACAACAAGACGCTGTTCGTCAACATCCAGCACCCGGATAACTGGCCGTATACCGACAAGGCCACCGATGCCACCCCGGCAGGTGCCACGGTAAGGCCGCGGGCTGCGACCGTGGTGATCCAGCGTATCGATGGCGGGGAGATCGGCACCGCCTGACAGGGCGCCGGTCAGTCAGCCTTGTGCTGGCTGTACCCGCGAAGAGGCCGGTGAATATTACCGAACAATCGGCTCCCGGCTACGCACCCGCACCTGCTGCGCAGGCACCCGCGCATGCCATTGCACCACCCCCAGCGCCTCCACCTGGAACTCGCTGCGTATCACCCGCCCCTCCTCCGCGAACGACAGCTGCAACAGGAAATACCCGCTGTTCAGCAGCAGCCCTTCGCTCAACCGTTCGAAGGTTTCGTCATCCACCGCCCCGAGGGCCTGGCGTAGCGCAGTTGCATCCACATAACCCGACGCCGGCCGGCCGCTGATGATGCGGCTGAGCAACGAGCGCGGATAACGCCCTTCATACAGCGCTTCCAGCAACGGCAGATGCTCCAGCCCCAGGGCATTGGCGTTCAGCCGCCAGCCGGTGGTCTGCGGCAAGGCGCACAGCATCGGGTAACGGCCCTGGCGGCTGGCGTCCGGCTCCAGTAGCAGATTCAGCTCGCTGGTATCGAGCATCGGCTGGTTGGCAGCCAGGCTTGGTGGTTGCTGGCGCAGGTACTGGGCGCTCTCGGCGCCCTGCAGGCGGGCATCGCTGTCGGCATCCAGCCAGTCGGCCAGGGCATCGACCAGGCGCTCGGCAGCCATGTCGTCGCCCAGCAGGTAGCGCAACTGGCGCGCAGCCCGCTCGCCGTCAGCACCGAGCAACGCATTGACATTGAAACAGGTGTGCTGGTCGCGCACCCGCAACTGCGCCTGGCCGGCGCCAAAATCGTAGTTCAACGGCTGCCCGCGCAAGGCCTGCCAGAACAGCGGGCTAAGCCGCCAGCTGGGGTCACGCAGGGCCTGCTCGGCATAGGCCAGGCCGGCCTGCTCCATCGCGCGCGCCTGTACCCGCTGGTGCAACAGGCGCACGTCATCGACCTGGCGCCGGCCATCTTCCACCAACCAGGCCATGCCCGCCGCCAGCATCGCCAGCACAACCATCACCATCAGCAGGGCCGCGCCCTGCTGTTGCCTGCCACCCATCCTTGCCTGCCTCTGTCGCCGAATAAAGACGCCAGTCAACACGCCCGGTGTTGCAGGTAGATGGCAGTGACCGTTCGTCATGTGTACGTCATCTGCACGCGGCAGGATTGTCTTTCCTTTTCATGACCTTACAGGAGTGGTCGCAATGGGTGGCATTGGAATCTGGCAACTGGTGATCGTACTACTGATCGTATTCCTGCTGTTTGGTACCAAGCGCCTCAAGGGCCTGGGCAGCGATATGGGCGAGGCGATCCAGGGTTTTCGCAAGTCCATGGGTGGTGACACTGACGCCACTCCCCCAGCGCAAACGCAGGTGCAGCAACAGTGCCCGCTGACCGGTCAGGGTACGCAGCAACCGCAAGCGGACCGTCAGCCCTGATGTTCGAGGTAGGCTTCAGCGAGTTGCTGTTGGTCGGCATCGTCGCACTGTTGGTGCTGGGCCCGGAGCGCCTGCCGGTAGCGGCACGCACCCTCGGGCGCGGCCTGGGCCAGGCGCGCAGGGCCATGCACGCCTTGCGCAGGCAGGTGGAGCGGGAGATCGAACTGCCCGCTGTCGAGCTACCCAATCTCGACAGTGCGCCTTTGCAGCGCCTGGAACAGGAGATCCGCCAAGGCATCAGCCTGAAGGCGGAGCCGGCCAATGATGCGGCCACGGTCGCTCCCCCCAAGGAAAACCTTTCATGAGCATTGCCCTGGACCCGGCGGCGAGCATGCCGCTGACCGAACACCTGCGCGACCTGCGCAAACGCCTGGTGCGGTGCCTGGCGCTGGTGGCGCTGGTGTTCGCCGGCCTGTTCCCCTTCGCCCAGGCGCTGTACACGCTGATCTCCGAACCGCTGCGGCGCTTCTTGCCGGAAGGCGCGAGCATGATCGCCACCAGCGTCACTTCGCCGTTCCTGACGCCGTTCAAGCTGACTGCGATGTGCGCAGTGTTTATCGCCATGCCACTACTGCTGCACCAGGCCTGGGGCTTTCTGGCGCCGGGGCTGTACCGCCGTGAACGGCGCATTGCCCTGCCGTTGCTGGTATCGAGCATCGTGCTGTTCTACGCCGGCATGGCCTTCGCCTTCTTCCTGGTGTTCCCGATGATGTTCGGCTTCTTTGCCAGCGTGACACCGGAGGGGGTGGCGATGATGACTGATATCAGCCAGTACCTGGACTTCATCCTTGCGCTGTTTCTGGCGTTCGGGCTGGCGTTCGAGATCCCAGTGGCGACGTTTATTGTGGTCTGGGTGGGGTTGGCCGATGTGGCTACATTGCGGCGCAGCAGGCCCTACGTGATCGTCGGCTGCTTTGTGGTGGGGATGATCCTGACGCCGCCGGATGTGTTTTCGCAGACGATGCTGGCGGTGCCGATGTGGGTGCTGTTCGAGGTGGGGTTGCTGGCTTGTGGGTGGTTGAAGCGGCCGGGGCAGGGCAAGGAGATTGTGGCTGGATTGTAGGGCCCTATCGCCGGCAAGCCAGCTCCCACAGAGATATCACAGGTTCTGATGACTGCGATATTCCTGTGGGAGCTGGCTTGCCGGCGATGGCCTTGATGCGGTCTAGAACTCGGCGAGCCGCCAGACTTCGTAGGCTGGCGTCTCGTACGGGTGGCTCTGCTTGAGTGCAGCGACGACCTGGGCAATCAGGTCGTCAGCCACCACCAGCTCCACCTTCCACTCTTCCACCACCTCGACCTGGCCGGTTTGCCCGAGGAACGGCTGGCTGCCGTCCAGCGGGCGGAACTGGCCCTGGCCCAGCGTCTGCCAGGCGCAGTGGTCATAGTCACCGATGCGACCGCCACCAGCGGCGAACACAGCGGCCTTGACCACTTCGACGTGGCTGGCGGGGACGAAGAAGGCGAGCTTGTACACGCCTTAGTTCACCCACACCCGTGCGTTACGGAACATACGCATCAGCGCGGCATCTTCCTGCCACTCATCCGGGCGCCAGGAGTTCTGCACGGCACGGAACATACGCTCCGGGTGCGGCATCATGATGGTCACGCGGCCGTCGCGGCTGGTGAGGCCGGTGATACCACGCGGCGAGCCGTTCGGGTTGGCCGGGTAGGCTTCGGTGACCTTGCCGTGGTTGTCGACGTAGCGCAGGGCCACGCAACCGGACAGGTCGGCTGCCAGCAGTGCTTCTTCGCTGGCGAACTCGGCATGGCCTTCACCGTGGGCGATGGCGATCGGCATACGCGAACCGGCCATACCCTGCAGGAAGATCGAGTTGGACTTCTGCACTTCGACCATGGCCACACGCGCCTCGAACTGCTCCGAGCGGTTGCGCACGAAGTGCGGCCAGTGCTCGGTGCCCGGGATCAGTTCGTGCAGGTTGGACATCATCTGGCAACCGTTGCACACGCCCAGGGCGAAGCTGTCGGTGCGCTCGAAGAAGGCCTGGAAGGCGTCACGGGCGCGGCTGTTGAACAGCGCCGACTTGGCCCAGCCTTCACCGGCACCCAGCACGTCACCGTAGGAGAAGCCACCGCAGGCGACCAGGCCTTTGAAGGCTTCGAAGTCGACACGGCCGGCGAGGATGTCGCTCATGTGCACGTCGATGGCGGCGAAGCCGGCGCGGTCGAAGGCGGCTGCCATCTCGACCTGGCCGTTGACGCCCTGCTCACGCAGGATGGCCACTTGCGGACGCACGCCCTTCTTGATGTACGGCGCGGCGATGTCGTCGTTGACGTCGAAGCCCAGCTTGACCGACAGGCCCGGATTGTCTTCCTCGAGCAGCAGATCGAATTCCTGGTCGGCGCAGTCGGCGTTGTCACGCAGGCGCTGGATCTGGTAGCTGGTCTCGGCCCACTGGCGCTGCAGCATGCGGCGGTCGTCGTCGAACAGCACTTCGCCGTTCAGGCTGATGGACACTTCACCGTTGTTGACCGGCTTGCCGATCACCGCGACGCAGCCTTCACCCAGGCCAGCGGCGCTGAACTGTGCAAGTACGTCCGGGGTGGCATCCTGGCGAACCTGGATGACCGCGCCCAGTTCTTCGTTGAAGAGGATGGCCGGCACGTCGCCTTTGCTGTCGGTCAGCGGGTCGAGGTGCAGGTCGAGGCCGCAGTGGCCGGCGAAGGCCATTTCCAGCACGGTGGTGACCAGGCCGCCGTCGGAACGGTCATGGTAGGCCAGCAGGTGACCATCTTCGTTCAGGCCCTGGATCACGGCGAAGAACGCTTTCAGGTCTTCGGCATCGTCGACGTCCGGTGCCTGGGCAGCGATCTTGCCGTAGGTCTGTGCCAGGATCGAAGCGCCCATGCGGTTCTTGCCGCGGCCCAGGTCGATCAGGATCAGGTCGGTCTCGCCCTTGTCCATGCGCAGTTGCGGGGTCAGGGTCTTGCGGATGTCGGTGACCGGGGCGAAGCCGGTGATAATCAGCGACATTGGCGAGGTAACGCTCTTCTCTACGCCCTCGTCGCTCCACTTGGTCTTCATCGACATCGAGTCTTTGCCGACTGGAATGGTAATGCCCAGCTCCGGGCACAGCTCCATGCCGACAGCCTTGACGGTGTCGTACAGGCGGGCGTCTTCACCTGGGTGGCCGGCGGCAGACATCCAGTTGGCCGACAGTTTGATGTCGGACAGCTTCTCGATGCGCGAGGCAGCCAGGTTGGTCAGTGTCTCGCCAATCGCCATGCGGCCGGACGCCGGGGCATCCAGCAGAGCCAGCGGGGTACGCTCGCCCATGGCCATGGCTTCACCGGTGTAGACGTCGAAGCTGGTGGCGGTGACGGCGCAGTCGGCCACCGGTACCTGCCACGGGCCGACCATCTGGTCACGAGCTACCAGGCCGGTGATGGTGCGGTCGCCGATGGTGATCAGGAAGCTCTTGCTGGCCACGGCCGGGTGGCTGAGGACGCGCTGAACGGCGTTGTCCAGGTCCAGCTTGCTCGGGTCGAAGTCATCGCCCAGCTCGGCTTCGCGGGTAACCGAACGGTGCATGCGTGGCGGCTTGCCCAGCAGTACGTCGAGCGGCATGTCTACCGGCGTGTTGCCGAAATGGCTGTCGCTTACGGTCAGGTGCTTCTCTTCAGTCGCTTCACCCACTACGGCAAACGGGCAACGCTCACGCTCGCAGATTGCCTTGAAGCGCTCGAAGTCGACGGCGCTGACGGCCAGCACGTAACGCTCCTGCGATTCGTTGCTCCAGATTTCGTGCGGGGCCATGCCCGGCTCGTCGTTGGGCACGTTGCGCAGTTCGAAGCGGCCACCACGGCCACCATCGTTGACCAGTTCTGGGAAGGCGTTGGAGATACCACCGGCGCCAACGTCGTGGATGAAGGCGATCGGGTTGTTGTCGCCCAGCTGCCAGCAGCGGTCGATGACCTCCTGGCAACGGCGCTCCATTTCCGGGTTTTCGCGCTGTACCGAAGCGAAGTCGAGGTCAGCCGAGCTGGCACCGGTCGCCACCGACGAAGCGGCGCCGCCACCCAGACCGATCAGCATGGCCGGGCCGCCGAGCACGATCAGCTTGGCGCCGACAGTGATCTCGCCCTTCTGCACGTGGTCTTCACGGATGTTGCCCATGCCACCGGCCAGCATGATCGGCTTGTGGTAGCCGCGCACTTCTTCACCGTGCGGGGTGTTGATGGCCTGCTCGAAGGTACGGAAGTAGCCGGTCAGGGCCGGGCGACCGAATTCGTTGTTGAACGCAGCGCCACCCAGTGGGCCTTCGATCATGATGTCGAGGGCGTCGACGATACGCTCAGGCTTGCCGTAGGCCTGCTCCCACGGCTGCTCGAAGCCCGGGATACGCAGGTTGGACACGGTGAAGCCGGTCAGGCCAGCCTTGGGCTTGGCGCCACGGCCGGTCGCGCCTTCGTCGCGGATTTCGCCACCGGAGCCGGTGGAGGCGCCGGAGAACGGGGCGATGGCAGTCGGGTGGTTGTGCGTCTCGACCTTCATCAGGATGTGCACTGGCTCCTGCACCGCGCCGTACTGGCGGGTTTCAGGGTTCGGGAAGAAACGGCCGGCAACGTTGCCGACGATCACCGAGGCGTTGTCCTTGTACGCAGACAGCACGCCTTCGTTGTGCATCTGGTAGGTGTTCTTGATCATGCCGAACAGGCTCTTTTCCTGAGCCTGGCCGTCGATGTCCCAACTGGCGTTGAAGATCTTGTGGCGGCAGTGCTCGGAGTTGGCCTGGGCGAACATCATCAGTTCGATGTCGTTCGGGTTGCGCTTGAGGCCCTGGAAGGCGTTGACCAGGTAGTCGATCTCGTCTTCGGCCAGGGCCAGGCCCAGGTCGATGTTGGCCTTGGCCAGGGCATCACGGCCACCGCCGAGGATGTCCACCGAGGTCATCGGCTTGGGCTGGGCATGGCTGAACAGGTCAGCGGCCTGCTCCAGCTGGCCGAGCACGCGCTGGGTCATGCGGTCGTGCAGCTCGGCGGCGATCAGTTCGGCGTCGGCTTCGCTCAGGTTGCCGGCAACGTAGTAGGCGATACCGCGCTCCAGGCGCTGGATCGACTGCAGGCCGCAGTTGTGAGCGATGTCGCTGGCCTTGCTGGCCCACGGCGAAATGGTGCCCAGGCGCGGCACGACCAGGAACAGGCGGCCGCTCGGCTCCTGTACCGGCACGCTCGGGCCGTACTTGAGCAGACGGCCCAGCACCTGCTGCTGGTCGGCGGTCAGCTCGCCGTCGACATCGGCGAAATGGGCAAATTCGGCATACAAACCAGTAACAGCGGGGACTTTCTGGCTCAGTTGCTCGAGTAATTTACCGTGGCGAAAGGCAGAAAGGGCAGGAGCGCCGCGCAGGATCAACATCGTCGGGACAGCCTCAGGAAGGGGTGTGCTTAGAGGCCGTGCATTCTAGCCTAATTCGAAGGGTTTCGGCACCCGCTCTAAGCCACGGCTGCCGGGCGGCGGAACCGGACTTGCGGGTCAGAATTCAGGGGGCCTACCTTTAGAGATTTAGCGCCTGTGAAATCGAGCGCCGCCCGCGCGGCGCTTCGCAGCACAAGGCTGCTCCTACATCTGTTTCGGGCCAATTATTCCTGGGGGAGTGGCGCGCGGCCCCTTGGCGTCCACCTCGGCAGCGTGTCGGAAAATCAAGGCAGTCGCGCGCATTGGCGCAGGCGTTACTGGCCCGAAACAGATGTAGGAGCAGCCTTGTGCTGCGAAGCGCCGCGCGGGCGGCGCTCGATCTCCCAGGCGCTGAACCTCCAAAGGCAAGCCCCCAAAGCACAGAACCCGCTACCAGACAAGCTAACAGTTGTCGAGATATGGTTGGGCCAGTCCTTTGCGTATACTGCAACCTATGTTCGCCCACACTGCTTTGCGCCAGCGTTGCGCCAGATGGCTTTTCGCAACCGGACTCTTTCTGCTGCTCGGTGCCTGCGTTGAAAAACCCAGCACCCTCGAGCGCGTGAAGGAGGATGGCGTGCTGCGCGTGATCACCCGCAACAGCCCCGCCACCTACTTCCAGGACCGCAACGGCGAAACCGGCTTCGAGTACGAGCTGGTCCAGCATTTCGCCGAAGATCTGGGCGTGAAGCTGCAGATCGAGACCGCCGACAACCTCGATGAGCTGTACGACAGCCTCGGCAAGCCCTCCGGCCCGGTGCTGGCAGCGGCCGGCCTGGTCACCAGCGAACGGCGCAAGGCCCAGGTCAGGTACTCCCACCCTTATCTGGAAGTGACCCCACAGGTCATCTACCGCAACGGCCGCACGCGCCCCACCAACGCCAAGGGCCTGGTCGGAAAGAAGATCATGGTGCTCAAGGGCAGCAGCCATGCCGACCAGCTGGCCGAGCTGAAAAAGCAGTACCCGGGCCTGGAATACGAGGAATCCGACGCCGTCGAGGTGGTCGACCTGCTGCGCATGGTCGACGAAGGCCAGATCGACCTGACCCTGGTCGACTCCAACGAGCTGGCGATGAACCAGGTGTACTTCCCCAACGTGCGGGTTGCCTTCGACCTGGGCGACACCCGCGACCAGCGCTGGGCGGTGGCGGCCGGTGAAGACAACAGCCTGCTCAACGAGGTCAACGAGTTCCTCGACAAGGCGCAGAAGAACGGCACCCTGCAACGCCTGAAGGACCGCTACTACGGCCATGTCGACGTCCTGGGCTATGTGGGTGCCTACACTTTCGCCCAGCACCTGCAGCAGCGCCTGCCCAAGTACGAGAAGCACTTCAAGAGCTACGCCAAGGTTGAGCAGGTGGACTGGCGCCTGCTGGCCGCCATCGGCTACCAGGAATCGATGTGGCAGCCCGAGGTCACCTCCAAGACCGGCGTGCGCGGCCTGATGATGCTGACCCAGCGCACCGCCCAGGCCATGGGCGTGTCCAACCGCCTGGACCCGAAGCAGAGCATCCAGGGCGGCGCCAAGTACTTCATGAAGATCAAGGAAGAGCTCGATGACAGCATCCAGGAACCGGACCGCACCTGGTTCGCCCTGGCTGCCTACAACGTCGGCACCGGCCACCTGGAAGACGCCCGCACCCTGGCCAAGCGCGAGAAGCTCAACCCGAACAAGTGGCTGGACGTGAAGAAGATGCTGCCGCGGCTGTCGCAGAAGCAGTGGTATCGCCAGACCAAATACGGCTATGCACGTGGCGGCGAGCCGGTGCATTTCGTGGCCAACATCCGTCGCTACTACGACATCCTCACCTGGGTGACCCAGCCGCAGCTCGAAGGCCAGGTGGCCGAGGGCAGCCTGCATGTGCCCGGGGTGAACAAGGACAAGCCGGCGGAGCAGTCGCCGCCGATGTAGGCCTGCACCGGCCTCTTCGCGGGCACGCCCGCTCTCATCAAACAAAATGCAACCCGCTGTTTTTTAAGCACCTTAGGCTGCCACCAATTGATATCCCAGCTTTCGGGCTTTGCGAAGCAAAGCCCGAAGCTGTCGGTCTTGGCTTTTGGCTTCG